>JAURNA010000054.1 GCA_030830385.1 Crocinitomicaceae bacterium
AGTCTACGAACACCTGATTTTCCCGAGCAACGGCCGCCAACTCGTATGCCTGAATGGTGTTAAAAATAGCGTCCTCTCGCGTTAAATCCCCCAAACTTGCCTGGAAATCTGCGTAAAATTGTGCGGCTTTCAACCCCACGATATACGATCCGTTGAAGATCAATTGCCCAACGTTGAGCGAACCCGAGGTGCTGAAGTCTGTTCCGGCCTGAAATGCGACGGTGGATCCTTCGGGAGCATTCGGGTTGAAGAAACTCGCGTCTACCACCTGAACAGGAAGGTGGATGAAGTGATTAAAGTTCCCCTCGAAACTTACCTGTGGCAACCCCATGCCCCGGGTTTCGATGTATTGCTGATCGGCAATCCTGTTGTCCAGGTCTGCATTCAACGCGTTGAAATTGTGTTCAAGCGTATACGATTTGGCCTCCTCCAAAGTAAAGGAAGTTTGCCCCCAGACGACTGATGAAGCCAGGGTACACAGGCCCATGAAGACGAATCTATTCATTGATTTCATGATTGAATTTTTGTTTAATGTATTCGAGTCCGTTATCACTCGCCAATCCGCGCATTTGAAGTCGGACCAACTCCATGAAGACCCTGTCTAATTTGAATTCGGGATATGGGTACACGTGTCCCTGCATCATTGTATCAATTGAAGACACATAGTGCCGGGCAACAATATCAATGTTCATGTTGTCGCGATACAAGGATTGTGAAACACCCCGCTCAAGATTTTCTTTGAAACTGTTAAGGATGAAATCCCATTTGTGTTCATTCATTAGTTTCCAGGCTTCCGGATGGTACTTTTTAAGGTCAAAGAAAACCGATGGGTTGATTTTCGATAAATGCTCAAGAACGAATTGACTCATGTTGAAGAGTTGGTCGATTGCGTTGTTTCCATCTTGCATGCACTGAATGCAAGCCATTTTATCCATTTCAAGTTTCAGACGGATTATGGAGATCACCAGGTCGTTTTTGTCCCGGAAATACTTGTAGAGCGTTTTCTTCGAAATGCCCAGTTCCCGCGCGAGATCGTCCA
The DNA here is from genome assembly GCA_030830385.1 of Crocinitomicaceae bacterium. Classification (GTDB taxonomy): domain Bacteria; phylum Bacteroidota; class Bacteroidia; order Flavobacteriales_D; family Crocinitomicaceae; genus UBA4466. The sequence goes on from JAURNA010000054.1 coordinate 1,040, forward strand.
TGGTTACGCTCTTAATTCCATAGCGCATGAACACTTCTCCCGCACGCCCAATCATTTCTAGTTGCTGTTCGTCCATGGGGCAAATGTAGGCATAAATAAACCACGGAAACGTTTTTAAGGCTAAAAGTTTCCAAAGTTTTTGGTGTTTTCTGATTTGACGAAACCGAAAAAGATATCTTCGTACCATGGCAAGTACCGTTCATATCTATACCGACGGTTCGGCTCGGGGGAATCCCGGTCCGGGTGGATACGGCATTGTTTTGCGTTTTGGCCGGAAGGAAAAAGAGATTTCGCAAGGGTACCGATTAACGACGAATAACCGTATGGAGCTACTCGCGGTAATTGTTGCGCTGGAATCTTTGAAAACGTCCAAGTACGACATTCACATTCACTCCGATTCAAAGTACGTCCTGGATTCCATTACCCAAGGTTGGGTCTTCGGTTGGCAGAAGAAGGGGTTTAAGGGCAAGAAAAATGTGGATTTATGGAGACGTTATCTGGGGCTTCATCCCAATTTTCGGCTCACGTTTCACTGGATTAAGGGTCATGCGGGACATCCGGATAATGAGCGCTGCGACGAACTTGCGGTACAGGCAGCACTCAACGAGTCAGATCATCTGATAGATGATGAATTCGAACGGATTCACGAAGGAGGGAGGGAAAATACGCTTCTTTAATTTAGGCTTGTTTGGCCAACGGAGGGTCCATCATTGCTTGACAGACTTTCATGAAAGTATAGATAATGGGGTGTGGAATTTCACGTGTGGATGAAATTTGGGGGCAAAAACCACAAGCGACAAAAAACGGATGTGATTTCATACTGATGATTTCCGGTTCCTCGAATTGATTATAAGCTTCGATATCAGCGATGTTGTTTTCAAGTTCACGAATCAGTTTCGGATACAGTGAATACCGGCTCGAAGTGAGCTCCAGTTTCGAATGATTGCTGTAGAGCTTGATGAAATCATCCGAATGTGGAGTGATCGTGATCTTTTCGAATTGTTGACCATCCACTAGGTTGTCCGAAATGAGTTTTTCCTCGGATCGATTCAGGTGATAAATGGAGATCAGTGCGTTTACAAACGTTCGGTAGCCATCTCCTGTAATTAGTGTTGGAACAGATCTACCGAGAATTTCCCGAATGATTCCGTGTAAGAAAAATTCATTTTTAATGGGACCGGGCGCAATCCAGAATCCGTCGTATTGTGTGAAATGCTGAGGGCGAAATTTGAGTACCTCACTGATTTTAACCCAGTAGTAACTCGCATCGATTTCCAGAAAATTCGAAGCATGATCAATGGCAAGATTCGTCGCGTGGTGCGAATTGTACGTGAAATTATAATCACCAATAACCGCTATCTTAAGACTTTTACTCATGAGTCAGCCAAATCCAAAGTAGGGTCGGAAAACGTTTGGTACTATCTCTTGAACCAACCCTGGTATTCAGCGTTTTGGATTTTCAAAGAATCTATATCTAATGTGGTGGGGTTCGTATAATATACCCAACACTCAAAACTGCAGATAAACTTGGAATAATCTCCTGTTTCATCAGATTCCTGAACGATTGCATTGAACAGAACGTCCTGGGAATTGATGCTTGATTCTTTGCTCTTCCACTCC
>JAURNA010000055.1 GCA_030830385.1 Crocinitomicaceae bacterium
AATTTCAGCACTCAACCAGGTTGTGTCCGAATTGAGATCGGTATCCGATACAAAATCTACCGTATCGAAGATGAAATACGGAGGATACACGGCCGTTCCGATGTGTGTAACAGGGTAGGAAGCAAGGTCTCCGACGTATACAATTGAATCGTCAAAGTTGGAGATGATGCTCGTTTGTGTTGAAATCACCCAAGTTTGTCTGAACGTTTGTTGTAGGGTAAATACGGTACCATCCGCATAAGGCACTCCGGATTCATCTTCCAATCGATGCACCTTGTCACTGGTTACTCCTACAGCTCCAAAATCCTCAACGTATGTCTGGTACTTATTCGAACTAAAATCGTCGAAAATCGGAAGGCTAATTGTATCCGAAGTGTATATAAAGGTGCTGTCGAAAGTACCTTCATTCACCTTCGTGATTTTTTCAGTATGTCGATGTTGCAGTAAGGGATTGCCCATAATCGGACCCACGCTTTCTCCGTATTGAGCAACCAGTGCTACGCAATGAAACATTACAACGACGGCAGTTATCCAAAGGCGTTTAGTCATTCTTATCAAGGTTCATTGGGTTCAAAATTCAGTATGGCATGCACCATAATGGTTCCTCCGGAAGCAACCTGAGCGTCTTCTCTGTATTCTGGTGATTGCGAATCGATACGCGCTGCAGAAGAATCGATCCTGGTAATACACTCCGGGCAGATCACCATGAGTTCCATATCGACCATGCCTGCCACTCGCTTCTTTGCCTCCTCGATTGTGAGGCCGGTCAAATCCGGCACAGCTTGTGGCACGCCAGCCTCGTCCCTGCCGATAATTAGTTTGATACGCGACCCGGCTGGAAGTTTTGTTCCGGCTGCCACCGGTTTGTTCTTATACTGTTGCTCCAGTACAGCGCCGTGGGCCTCTTTCGAAGGTCGGTATTGGAGTGTGTAAGGGAAATCCCGGTTTATCAATACGCGTTCTGCAAATCGTTGTGATTTATCCAGCAAGTCCGGCATTTCTACTAACTGTGTGCGTTTCGATACGCGCAGGCGAATGGTCCTTCCTGCTTTTACGTGCACTTTCGATAGAAGGGTTGGTTCCGGATCCTGGGACAGAATCGTTCCTTCTACCTTCGTTGGGTCGTAGATGGAATCGAGGACTTCGTATTCAAGTTCTGTCCCTTCCAGGATACTCGCTACATTGTTTTGGTTCTTTCCGATCAAATCGGGCACCATAATTTTCTCGCCAAATCGAGTTGAGTTGTCCAGGCATCCTTCGAAAATAAAATATCCAATGACGTATGCCGTGATTATTCCCATAAAGTTAAAGAGGAAGTTCTTACTCCGGAAGTAATTGCCCAGTTTCTTACATGTGGCCTTAACCCTTTCCATTTGACCAAATTAGAAGTTCGGTGATAGTTGGTTGGACTTGTAAAATTCATCTATGTACTCATACGCTTCTTCGGGAGTATCCACGATGCCGAATAAATCCATATCCGGGGCAGAAATATTGTTTTCCATACCGAGCATTGCTTTTCGGAGCCAATCCACCAAACCAGACCAGTACTCTTTTCCAATAAGAACGACCGGACGTTTGTTGATTTTTTTGGTTTGAATCAACGTGAGCGCTTCGAAAAACTCATCCATCGTCCCGAATCCACCCGGAAGAACAATGAACCCTTGTGCATATTTCACGAACATCACTTTACGAACAAAGAAATAATCGAATTCGAGATTGTGTTCGGGATCAATGTATAAATTGTGATTTTGTTCGAATGGGAGGTCAATGTTCAATCCTACGGACTTCCCACCTCCTTTTTGCGCACCCTTGTTTCCAGCTTCCATAATTCCGGGACCTCCCCCGGTAATCACTCCGTAACCTCCTTCGGCGAGAAGCTCTGAAACGCGCACCCCCATTTCATAGTATGGGTTTTCCGGTTTGGTACGAGCGGATCCGAACACTGAAATACACGGGCCAATCTTAGCCATTCTTTCATAGCCTTCCACAAATTCAGCTAGTATTTTGAAAATCGCCCAGCTATCGTTAATTTTTATCTCGTTCCAGTCCTTTATTACTTTATTCATAAGCGTCTTTTCCCAACTACTAACGAATCGCAAATACCGTCCGTTAATTTCTATGATTTGAGTAGGGGGCAAATGTAGTATAATCTATGCTATAACGCAGAAACCTATTCAAAATTATGGATAGTCATCGAAATGCTCTAATTTCGTCTTGTGCGTTTAGCATTCGTTATAGTTTTTGGGGTTTCGGGTTCTTTTTTCGGACGATCGCAATCTTCTTTTTTCATGCCGACGGACAGCATTCACAAAGGGCGTATTGTTGGGGTTTCGTCGGGGGTTGCCGGAGCATGGTCCGGAAGTATGATGGGCCTGTGGCAACTCTGGTACAAAAGTGGCAAACATCCGAATTGGCATTTTTTTGATGACTCGAAAAATTGGCTTCAAATGGATAAGTTTGGCCACGTTTATACAGCACACAAGATTAACCAGTTGACTACTGACCTGTATACCTGGTCCGGTATGCAATCTGAAAAGGCCATTTGGATGGGAACAGGTGTGAGCCTCGGATTTCAGACTACTTTGGAAGTTCTGGACGGATTTAGCACAACATGGGGGTTTTCCTGGGCGGATATGGGCGCAAATTTTCTGGGTACTGCATTGTACACGGTTCAACAGCTCAGCTGGCAGGAAGAACGGATTATACCCAAGTTCTCGTATCATCCCACTGATTTCGCTCACATGCGACCGGAAGTACTGGGAAGCCGTTTTTCGGAGTCACTTTTGAAAGATTACAACGGTCAGACATATTGGCTGAGTACATCACCGGGAACGTTTCTGGCTGATGGAAATTTCCCAAACTGGCTGTGCTTCTCATTTGGTTACAGTGCACACGGTAAGCTAATTGGGAATGAGTCAACGTTTACAAATCCTACAAACGGGACAATCATCCACGAGCAGCGGGAATTCATCCTTTCTCTCGATGTTGATTTCAGTCGAATCCCCGTGAAGAAGCCCTGGGTGAAAACCGTATTGAAACAACTGAATTACCTAAAAATACCGTTTCCGGCACTGATCCTCCGAGACGGAACTCTCATTGGGGCACCCCTGTATTTTTAATTGACGAGTTGAACGGAAAATTCGAAGCTGATTTCATTCCCTTCAGATGGAGCCGACTCCATTCCAAAATCCGTTCGATTCAATGTACCGAAACCTGTCAAAGAAACCTTGTCACCGGATCGTTTGACACGCATGGTAATGCGCTGTGACTTCTTCACGCCGAGCATCGTGAAGTTTCCATGTACAACATAACTGCCGTTCGATAGTTCTTTCCAATTGCTTCCGGTGAAGGTCATTGTTGGGAATGCTTTTTCCTTCAGGTAATCTTCACTCATCAAATGACCGTCGCGCATATCGTCAAACGTTGTAAGGTTCTTCGTTGGTAGAGTTACGCTAACCCTGCTAGCCGCGGGTGTTTCACCCATCGTTACTTTCCCCGAGAATTTCTTGAATGCACCTCTCGTAACTCCACCCGGAGGCCCCAGTTTAAACGAAATCAGCGCTGTTGATTCCTCAATTGAATACGTTCCGCTTTCCCAGGTGACAGGCTCATTTTTTTCCATTTCCACAGTGGAAGTATCCTGTTCTGCCGAATAAGCGGGCTCATGGTCAGCAGCAGCATCAGTTTGCATTTGTTCGATTTGCTCCTGCAGGTTGAGTGCTTCGTGATTTATCAGATGTGGCGGCAGAAGTGTCGCGATCAGGATCGATATTCCTGACAGGCTCATGGTAGTCCAACCGCTTCCTTGCGTCAATCCAACAATGGCTACCCCGATAATTGCTCCACAAAAAGCATCCATCCCGCCTGCATGGGGTAAAATGGCATAGGCTCCGAGTGTAGCCAGCATTAGCCCGGAAGCGATCAGATATGCCAGAAACACTATCGCCCATTTCCACTTTGTAACGTTCCAGACGATTTGCACAAAATAAGCACCGAATGCACCCATAAGTATTCCCAACAATACGTCAGGAGCGAGCAAATGCGGAATTGCATCCGCTGCTTCAGGTCCCAACTGCATAAGTGGTTCGAGCAATGCGAACAACATGAGTGCAGAAACTGATTTCTTTCCTGCTTCTGCCTGATAAAACGAAGCAGATAAGAGTGCTCCGGAAGCAATCAAAACTCCACCCGTCGAGGCCTGAAACATTCCAAAAAATACACTGATGGCTGCAAACAGTACAACCAATGGGCGTTCCATTTCCGTGTATTCGGGGAAAAATTTACGTAGTATACCTGCTTTTATTCCGGCAAAATCAAGCGCAATCATACCTCCCAGTAAAAGTATCATCGGCACAGTACTTTTCAGTTCAAAAACATAAGGTCCGAATGAAATCTTATCACTTCCAAGAAGCAAAATGAGTATTCCACCAGTGGCGAGCAACAGGAACGGGCGCACAAACTTACGCCGAAGGATATCAAATCGGGAGAGGGCAAGATTCACTCCCGCAAGAGAAAGCAATCCGTAAGTCAACTGTTCAGCTCCCGGATTTTCCGGTGTCGCCATCATTGCAACAGCCATAAAAAACAGAAGATTAATTACATCCAATACATCATTTCGATTGAGTAGTCTGGCGATAATTGCCAAAAGACCTACGATTCCGATAGCAACGGTGGTCAACATAGCGATTATTTTTTTCTTAAATATAAAAGATTTACCCGGGTAAATGAATTACCTGGCTAAAGTTGCTGATTTTTTAGGGAAAGGGCACCTGCTTCGTGCAGCACTTTTTGGGTCAACCCCTCTTCGAGTAGCATCAAATGTTGGATTCGGTGGCAATCTGACCCAAGGAAATCAATGTGTTGTTCCTGAACCAACTTACTTGATAAACTGGCGACCTGCGGGCCATAGTGACCAAGCAGTGAATTCATGTTTACTTGAATATTTACTCCCATTTCGCGCCACTTTTGCGCTCGCTCTACATCACCTTCGAGCCATGTATATCGCTCATAGTGGGCCAATACCGGCTTGTACCCTTGCGCGACCAGTTCGAAGATCAAGGATTCTTCGTTGTGAGGTGCCTCGTGCATCGGAAATTCGAAAAGGACATAGTTGTCTCCGAATGTGAGCAGTTTTTCCTTCTTTTTGAGTCGATTCGTGAGTGAATCGTCAAAATAGTATTCAGCAGCTGCTTCGATTTCGATTTTCAATTTGAGCTTTTCGGCGGTTTCACGGACTTTCTCAAGCCCGCCCAGAATTGTTTCGGGGGTGTTTCGGTAATAGTCACCTATGATGTGCGGGGTTGTAATTACCTTTTTATACCCCAGGCTTTCGAATTTTGCGAGCAACGCGATGGATTCATCCATGGAACGTGATCCGTCATCAATTCCCGGGATTAAATGACTGTGCATATCAACCTGAATCCCCGAAAGGTCGAACGGTGGCAATTGTTCTTCCTGTTTTTTTCCGAAGGTGCGGCTCAGCCAGTTCATTATCGATTGTCGTACATTTGGATGTAGTATCCCCGATAGCTTCCATCGGTGACTTGTTTGATCCATGACTCATTTTCGAGGTACCAGTCTACGGTTTTTTCAAGTCCTTCCTCGAATTGAATCGACGGTTTCCACCCGATTTCCGATTCCAGTTTGCCCGCATCAATCGCATAGCGTAAATCGTGTCCGGATCTATCCGTAACGAATGTGATCAGCTCCTCTGATTCTCCGTCTGCTCGCCCGAGTTTTTTATCCATCAACCGGCAAAGGTGTCGTACCAGATCAATGTTGGTCCACTCGTTCAATCCCCCCACATTGTATGATTCTCCGATTCTGCCCTCATGGAAAATTGCATCAATTGCACTTGCATGATCCACCACCCAGAGCCAATCGCGGATGTTTTCGCCTTTGCCATATACCGGCAAGGGCTTTTTGTGCACAATGTTATTGATCATCAATGGGATCAATTTTTCCGGAAACTGATGGCTTCCGTAATTGTTCGAGCAATTCGAAATTTTAATCGGCAATCCATAGGTATGATAAAACGCCATCACGAAATGGTCAGAACTTGCTTTTGATGCAGAATACGGACTTCTTGGATCGTAAGGTGTCACTTCTTCGAAATATCCTTCAGCGCCGAGTGATCCATAGACTTCATCGGTAGAGACATGGTGGAAGATGTGATTTCCATCCTTATTCCAATTTTCCTTTGCTGCTTGCAACAGATTGACGGTGCCGAGCACGTTCGTCTTCACGAATTCCATCGGGTCTTCAATCGAACGATCCACGTGAGATTCTGCTGCCAAATGGATGACATCTGAGACAGCGTATTCTTGAAAGATGGCTTTTATCCGATCCTTATCAATAATATCCACCTTCACAAACACGTAGTTTTCCATTTGCTCTATATCCTCCAGGTTTCGGAGGTTTCCTGCATAGGTAAGTTTGTCCAGGTTGATGATACGGTACTGAGGATATTTGTTCACCAGCAGGCGAATCAAATGCGAGCCAATGAATCCGGCTCCACCTGTGACGAGTATGTTGCGACTATAATTCATGGACTATAGACTCCAGTATTCAAGTTGATTGATTTTGCCTTTGAAGATTCCCTTTACATCTACAAAAACTCCTTTTCCGTTCTTGTACATCGAGAGGAAGTCAGATTCAGACATTGTTTTGTATTCTGAGTGGTTCACCGCCAGAATGATCGCGTCATAGTCGTTGGATGCACGAGGTTCCAGATGAACACCGTATTCCTCGAACATTTCATCCGAAGATGCATGTGGATCTACCAAATCAACATTCACGTGGAAGGATTTAAGTTCTTTGATCACATCGATGACCTTCGAGTTTCGGATATCCGTGACGTCCTCCTTGAACGTTGCCCCCATTACAAGGACTTTCGTCTCACGAGGTGATTTGCCCTGAGCAAGCATTTTCTTCACGGTTTGCTTACCAATGTAATACCCCATGGAATCGTTCACATAACGTCCGCTGTTGATCACCTTCGAGTGGTAACCGGACTGCATGGCCTTGTGCGTCAGGTAATATGGATCCACACCGATGCAGTGCCCACCTACCAAACCGGGTGAAAACTTAAGGAAGTTCCATTTCGTTCCGGCAGCCTCCAACACATCGTATGTATTAATGTTTAGTTTATCAAAGATGATGGATAATTCATTGATCAATGCAATGTTGACATCACGCTGGGTATTCTCAATGATTTTGGCTGCTTCGGCTACCTTGATACTTGCCGCGCGGTGAACACCTGCTTCTACCACCAACTCGTACATTTTCGCGATTTGTTCCAATGATTCATTGCAACAACCGGAAACTACTTTTATCACGTTTTGCAGCGTGTGCTCCCGGTCTCCCGGATTGATTCGCTCCGGAGAATATCCAACCATGAAATCGTCGCGGAATTTCAAACCGGATTCAGACTCGAGAACCGGAATACAATCTTCTTCGGTACAGCCCGGATACACTGTAGATTCAAATACTACGTAATCTCCTTTTTTCAGCACTTTTCCAACCGTTTTACTCGCAGCCAAAAGGGGAGTCAGGTTCGGAAGTTTTGCGTCGTTGATGGGTGTTGGTACAGCCACAACGTAGCAATTTGCATCCTTCAAATCATCAATGGATGCTGTGAACTCAATGTCGCATCCTTCGAAATCAGAACTGTCCAACTCATTGCTCGGATCGATGCCGTTTTTCATCATCTGCACGCGTTCCGTGT
>JAURNA010000056.1 GCA_030830385.1 Crocinitomicaceae bacterium
ATAAATCAACTGTTGAGGTGTGAATTTACGCAAATCAATCGTAACCGAATTGAATTGAACCAATTTTAAGAATCGTTAAAATTCCCATACGCTACAGGCAAAATTCTCACTGAACCTTTCCACATCATTCTTGTACAGAAAAGAACAAAACATGGATGATGAAACAGTTTAGCATTGCAACAGCAATTCTTTGCGAACCCTCATGGGCAAGAACTGATCAGATAGAGGATCAAACCGGACCTTACCATTTACGGTTCCGATTTATTGACCGATCCCGCATCCTGTAACGGATGGAAGTTCGCTGCTCACCCAATGTTCATAACGCCTTTGGTGGCAATACATGCAATTATCTTTTGGGAGAGGTGTGCAATTTTGATTCGATCATTTGATAACTGGCTATTCATCAGCTCAGAAAGGTCACATCGAATTTGTATATTTGTTTTTGCGTATGACGATAGTATTGTACCAAATACATTGTCAGCGAACCAAACAAACGCATGAAAGTCAGGTTATTATCGCTGGTATCGGTGGTGCTCGTGCTTTCTATCAAAGCATACGAGACCAAGGCGCGTGAATCGAATGATGCACGCCGCATGGCAATCTTTGAACCCGAATCCGACCTTGTTGATGGAAACCAATTCATGTTTATTTCACCTCTGGACAGTCTTGTTGCCATCCTTTCAGAATCGAAAGCGGTAAAAGAACAACACGTTGGATTTGCCGGAATTACGCCGAAAGAATACCGAGCGTTCGAAACGTTGAAAGAAACCGCGGAACAGGAAGAATTAAACAATTTGCTTACGCATCACTCCCCGATCGTTCGCGTGTATGCCTATCGCGCGTTGTACGCCAATGAAATGGAAATCAATGTGGATTACGAAACGGCTTTGATGAACGACACTACCGCAGTCGACTGGTTCTCAGGGTGCGTGTTGATGCCGAGTTCCGTTCAGGATTTGGTATCCGAAGGATTCATCGACTGATCTTTCATGAAGCTTTTCAGCACATGTATTTCAATGAAAACGACGGCCCCCTTCGCATTTGGATTCGTTCTTCTTATATGTTCCTGTTCAGGAGAAAACGAGTCCATCGATCAACAGGTGAGGGAACAAAACGAAAGTAGTACTGAACTCTCTGAAACAAGCGAAATCACGTGTCCTTACTGTGAATTTACAAAAACAGAAACCCTTCCAACAGAGGTGTGCCAGATCGTTTATGAATGCACGAATTGTGGGAACAAATTAACACCCAACGATGGAGATTGCTGCGTGTTCTGTTCGCATGGATCTCACACATGTCCTTCTGTGCAAGAAGAATCATCCGGACCTGATTGAATTACTGAGTTGCGACAGGATTTGCAAATATCTTCACTTCATCTCCCGTAATTACATCTCCACCAAGAATGATGAGTCGTTCTACAATGTTTCGAAGCTCACGGATGTTACCCGTCCAATCCGTTTTTGTCAAGGCATCAAGTGCTTTATCATCGAATGATTTACGTGCGATTCCATGCTCGGCACAGATCATCGTAAGAAAATGCTCCGCCAGCAGCGGAATATCATCCCGTCGTTCATTCAGTGATGGAACGTGCAACAGAATAACGGCGAGACGATGGTATAAATCCTCCCGGAAATTCCCTTTATCAATTTCCTTTCGAAGATCTTTGTTGGTTGCCGCCACCACTCGAGCATTCACCTTAATATCCTTCTCTCCGCCCACTCGCTGGATGACGTTTTCCTGAAGCGCACGAAGAACTTTCGCCTGCGCACTTGCCGACATATCTCCAATTTCATCCAGGAACAACGTACCTCCGGAAGCAAGTTCGAATTTTCCTTTTTTCTGTTTTATGGCTGACGTAAACGCTCCTTTTTCGTGCCCAAACAATTCACTTTCGATCAATTCAGCTGGGATCGCAGCGCAGTTCACCTCAACGAAAGGCCCACCTTTGCGTTCACTCAAATCATGAAGAGAGCGCGCGACCAATTCTTTCCCGGTTCCGTTGCCTCCGGTAACCAGAACCCGCGCATCGGATGGAGCAACTTTTTCGATCATTTCTTTGATGCGAAGGATTTCCTGCGTTTCACCAATGATTGACGATCCTTTGAATCGATTGACCGTCTTCCTGAGCACCTCCTTCTCTTCGATCAGCACTGTCTTGTCCTTCGCGTTGCGAATCGTTACGAGGATTCGGTTGAGATCCAGGGGCTTTTCGATAAAATCGAAGGCTCCTTTCTTGATTGCCTGTACAGCCGTTTCAATATTTCCATGTCCGCTAATCATGATCACCGGAGTATCTACTTTTGCCTTCAGAAGCCCATCGAGAACTTCCATACCATCCATTTCGGGCATTTTGATATCGCAGAAAATGATATCGTAATTCTCCGATTTAGCGAGGTCCAACCCCTGCTTTCCGTTTTCAGCCTCGTCCACCTCAAAATGTTCAAACTCGAGGATTTCTCTCAATGCCCTGCGAATGGCTCGTTCGTCGTCAACGATAAGAATTTTACTCATGGAATGGTATTTTTGCGAATATACTAATGTTTACAAATTGCGGGCCAAACGAAACATTACTGCACGTCTTCAGCCAGAGCTCCTTCCTTCATCGCGTACGGAGAAACCATGAACCGTTTGATTTTCAGATGATTCAATACCCACTGAATCTTCAAGGCCGAGATCGGAAGCATGCGTCTTCGAACAGGCAAAATCCAGAGATGATCTTTTCGATCGATCCATGACGAATGAATAATCCACTCAAGCAACTCCAGAACCCGGGTTATATCCAATTCCTGAATTTCACCAACAAGTGGAAAACGTTGTTCGTGAATCATCTCCCACAAAGTCTCAAAGCTACCGGATACCCCTATGAGAACTTCGGCATGCTGATCTGATCGAAAGGTATACCGCTCCTCAAGGTAATTTCTGACGAATGCTTGTGCCGATGCACCGTAATGAAACGGTTCTCCGAGAGCCTGATAGATTCTTGAAATACCAATATCCAGACTCTCATAGGCTGCAACTCCATCCGGGCCCGACCAAATAAACTCAGTACTTCCGCCCCCAATGTCCATGATCATTGATGGAACTGAAAATGAATGTATCCATTGGACGCCTTTGGAGATCAGCTCCGCTTCGCGATCACCGGAAATTACCTCGATACGAAGGCCGGTAGCACTATGGATTTCACGTATGAATTCAGCCTGATTCTGTGCATCACGAATGGCTGAGGTTCCCAGTGCTTGAATGTGATCTGGTTCAACTCCGTTGTGTCTGCACAATGCAACAAACATGCACAGGGTAGAAGTGGCTCTCTGTTTTGCTTCATCGGTGATTCTCTTCTCGTTAATTCCGCCCATCCCGAGCAGAACAGGTTCCTGAATAGATAGAACGATGTCAATGCGATCGAAACCGACATCCGCAATCAACAAATTGAAGGTGTTTGTACCCAGGTCTATGACAGCTTTTGTCGTATTTAACTTCTTCTCAGCCATTTAATCAGGTGACGAAGTTGAAGTCGATGCCCAAACTGAAGGATTCCATTTTTGTACAGTCTTCCTGCGATTCCCAACATTGCAAATGCACCCGCCAGCAAGATGAGCAGGGCTACGTAGAGTTCATACGCATGACCGGGTTCGTATCCCTGAGCAAGCTTCACCATGACAACTACCGGAGATGTAAACGGAAGGTAATGTAACCATTTACTGAGTGGGGCGTCGGGATAATGTAAGGCATAATAGCCCGAATACAGGGCGAAACACAGCAGCAAAATGATGGGTATGACGAACTGTTGACCGTCGCTCTCCGACCCCATTGTGGAACCGATAGCGGCAAAGAAAGCTCCATAGAAGAGGTATCCGGCGATGAAGAAAACAAAGAAAAACCCAAGCGTGTTGGAGAATTGCATGCGCTCGTACACGAGATCGACAAACTCGTTGTACTCCATCGAACCGAAGAACTGCTCTTGCTGAGAAGCATCGTCCTCTGTGATCATCATTTCAACATTCGATGCATCTCTCACGTCAGGGAATACCGTTTCCCGCATCAGGTAGAGCCCGGAACTCACAATTGTAATCCAAATGGTAAACTGTAAAAACGCCGACATTCCAATGCCGATGATCTTTCCCGTCATGAGTTGGTTCGGGGAGACAGAAGCTAAAAGAACCTCTACTATCCGGTTACTTTTCTCACGAACCACACTTCGGAGAATCGTCATTCCAAACAAGAAGATGAAGACAAAGATCAGTGCCCCGAAGAAAAATCCTGCCCATCCTTTCAGATCTGCTGCCATTCCATAGGGGTCGTAAACGTCCCGGAATGAAAAGCCAATGGGTGTCTTTATTTTCCGGTATTTCTGCACCGGCATGTCATACAGTTCCTGCGCGATAACTTCCTCGAGCCTGCGTTCGCAGTGGTACCGAACGCGCATTTGCATACTCGTTGACGGTTCTTCCCGGTAGAACACGAAGGCTATCTTGTTGCTCAGGATTTTTTCGTTGATTTCCAGCAGGGCATCGAACTCCTGAAACTTTTTGGCATCGGCAAATTCATCGTGATCGACGTAGTCATCCACAAAGGAATAGGTTACCGCTTTATCTCCTGAGGTGAAAATCTTGTTCTCCATGATTCCGGCCTTATCGGAAATCAGTACTTTCCATCGTTGTTCGGGAACATCTCCAGCCAGAAAAAGCAGGTATACAAACCCGAGAAGAACAAGGGGTCCGAAAATTGAGAACAGCACGTAAGATCGCGATCCGATACGTTCACGGAATTCCCTGGATGCTATGTGCCAACTATTGTTCATTCTATTCTACGGGTGAGACAAGTCCAATGAATACATCCTGCATAGACGGTTTCACTTCCCAGGCAGCTTCAATGCTCACCTGACCGATAAGTACCCTGAGTAAATCGTCGAATTGACGATCGCTTCGCATTTTCAGGTGCATCAGAAAGCGATCATCACCCAAAACCTCCTTCCGCTCTACTTCAAATCCCGTCCAGAGCGCATTTACAAAAGCGATCATATTTCCTCGGAAACGAACTGCATAGAGTCCTAATTTCCGGGCATCCTGAAGTTCTGTGATACTTCCTTCGGTTATTTTTCTGGATTCATTGATCAATACTGCCCGATCGCAGATTTCTTCCACACTCTTCATGTTGTGGGTCGAAAGTATGATGGTTTTACCTTTGGATCGCATGTGAATCAATTCTTTCTTGATGAGTTCCACATTCACTGGATCAAAACCACTGAACGGCTCATCAAGGATCAGCAGATTCGGCTCATGCAACACAGTACAGATAAACTGTATCTTTTGCGCCATCCCCTTGGATAATTCCTCAATTCGTTTTTTCCTCCAATCCTGGATATCAAATGCATCAAACCAATCATTGATTTTTGCTTCTGCATCCTTTTTGTTCAAACCTCGGAGACGCGCAAGAAACATCGCATGGTTGTACACGGTCATGCTTCGATACAAACCTCTTTCCTCCGGCAAATATCCAATTTTCGACAAGTCGCTGTCTGTCATGATATCTCCGTCAAATCGCACAGAACCTTGATCGGGCTCAATGATGCGATTGATAATACGAATCAAAGTGGTCTTTCCGGCACCATTGGGTCCCATCACACCGTAGATCTCTCCTTTTTTAACCGTAATGGAAACGTCCGTTAGCGCAGCTTTTCGGAAGAACGATTTACTGATGTTTCGTATGTCGAGGATTGTATCCATCGCGGATGAAGATAGTCAAAAATACAAGTTGATGTTTCCGGACGTGCAATCGTTTGATTCACTGGCTGTCTGACGTTTCAAATCTTCATACGATCGACTGAAAAATCTACCCATGAAACGCTCGTTCATTTTTCTTGTTGCGCTTACGTTGCCAAATGGGTATAGGATTTTCACCGGATGTCCCCGGAAAGAACTACGGCCATGTGTTCGAAACAGATACGGAGCGGAACCATTCATCAAGAAATAACACGAGAATTTTACGAAACCGTATTTCTACTGCATCTTTGTAACTGAAATGAAACGTTCCGTTCGATCAGGCTTTCGTGGTTTTCTTTTTCTCACAGTGCTCGGTACACTAGCGCTGGGACAAGATCATCACACCGTTTTTGGTAGCGTACAGGATCGTTTGCGAAAAACTCCGTTGGAGCTCGTTACTGTCATTTTACGCCAGGAAGACCCAAATGCACCGGTTGTTGGAGTTACCACTGACACCGAAGGTAACTTTGAAATCGAAGCCGCACCAGGGAAGTATACATTGGAAGTTCGATTCATGGGATTCGAATCGCAGAAACTTCCGCTCACAGTAGAGATGAGCCCCGTGAACGTTGGGGTCATTTCACTTTCTCCCGCAGGACAGGAAATCGACCAGGTGAATGTTCGAGCTGAGCGTTCTACCACTGAATTTCGCCTGGACAAAAGGGTGTTCAATGTGGGAAAAGACCTGTCATCAACCGGAGCCTCTGCGCTAGAGGTATTGAATAATGTTCCTTCGGTGACTGTGAGCATTGAAGGAGTCATCAGTTTGCGTGGAAGTGCGGGCGTACAAATTCTGATTGATGGTAAGCCTTCAATACTCGCTGATGAGCAAAGCAATGCGCTTGGAACCATCACGGCCGATATGATCGATCGTATTGAGGTGATTACCAATCCTTCTGCGAACTACGAATCCGAAGGGACCTCTGGCATCATCAACATTGTATTAAAGCAGGAAGAAAAACGCGGGATTAACGGATCTTTTTCGATCAATACCGGTCTTCCGCACAACCACAGTTTCGGGGTAAGCCTGAACAGAAGAACAGAAAAATTCAACCTATTTACCCAAATGGGTGCAGGCTATCGCTCGCTTCCCCGATACAGTCAATCGATCAATGACAACCGACTGGATTCGATTCGAATTGACAGCGACGGAACCAACTACCGAAACGAGCAATTCTACAACATGACGCTGGGTGCAGACTATCATGTTAATGCGCTGAATGTTATCACCCTTTCTGGTAATTTCGCATATGAAATTGAAGAACAACCTTCGGAAACAAACTTTTACCAGTCATACGACGGAATTGTGAACACTGTATGGCAACGAGCCGAATCGACACAAGCCACGAATCCGAAGTATCAATACGATCTTCAATACAAAAAAGAATTCAAGGACACGAATGATCACACGTTGATGTTCAGTACGCTTGGAAAGTTTTTCGGGAAGGATCAGTCTTCTTTCTTTACCAACCGGGCGAGTATTGGAACCACCGAGTTTGAGGAGCAAACGACCCGAACGAATTTTAAGCAGGCCGACTATACGTTTCAGCTCGATTACGTACAACCGATTCAAAAGAAATTCCGCTTTGAGACGGGGGCTCAGTACGTGATCAATGATGTTGGGAACAACTACGAAGTTCAGGATAACTACTTCGGCACCTGGACGGTGAATGATTCTCTCACAAATGATTTTGTGTACGATCAAAAGGTATTGGGAGTGTATTCAACTGGATCGTATGAGGTGGACAATTGGGGAGTGAAACTCGGACTTCGCATGGAGAATACCAATTTGAAAACCGAATTGAAAACCACCGGACAGAAAAACGATCAACTCTACACCCGCCTGTTTCCGAGTGCTCACGCATCCTTCAAAGTTCACAAGAGAATTTCTGTTCAGGCTGGCTATTCGCGTAGAATTTACCGCCCGAGATTATGGGATTTGAATCCGTTTTTCAACATTTCCAATAACTTCAACATCCGCCGCGGGAATCCATTGCTGGAGCCTGAATTCACCGACTCGTATGAGTTGATGAGTATTTATATCTTCAAAAAAATGTCTTTCCATTTCGGAGTGTATTATCGCCACACGGATGAGGTAATTGAGCGCGTTTCCGTTTTCGAGAACAACGTGAATACTGTACTTCCTGTGAACATTGGAACGAACGACATGTACGGGTTGGAATTCAACTTCAAATACTCACCTTACAAACCGATTACATTCACGGGTGATTTCAATTACAACTACTTTGTTCGTCATGGTATTTTTAACAATCAGAATTTTGGATTCACCGGGGATAAGTGGAACGGGCGTATCACTGCGAAATTCAACATGAGTAAAAAAGTTGATCTCGAACTGTCCGGAAATTTCGAATCAGGTTTTGTTACCATTCAAGGACTCCAACAGGCTCAAGCGTACATGAATGCTGGTTTACAGTGGAAAGTTCTGAAAAGCAAAGGTGTAATCAACGTAAGTATTCGAGACGTATTTGCCTCACGTATTGAACGGAAAACGGTTGATCAGGGGGACTTCTATCTATACACTGAGAGTACGCGTGGTCGTTTTATGACACTCGGATTCAGTTACGCAATCGGCAAAGGAGAGGCGATGACATATTCAGGAGGGAGAAGACACTGATTATTAAGAGTTATGAATTATGAATGAGTAATTCATAATTAGTAATGTGCAAGAACGAAGCCCTGAGCCGAACACCGAGCCTGACCAAGGGTAAACGCTGGAAAAGGGTATCGAGATCAAGTAACGAGATGCTTTGAATTATGGGTGATGAGTTTACAAAACGAACCTTGGGGGTTCAAAAGGTGAGTGATTCATAATTATTCCGGTCAGTTCCCCATACAATTTTCTATGAAAATCACCTCGCAACCGCAGTAGCTTTTAGCGAACGCGGTCGAACTGACGCTATCTACTCTAACGTATTAGTTGACAATCCCGCTTGATGCGGCGACCATCAATTCAGAAACATTCCTACCAGTTCTTAGCAGCATCCTCCACCGTCATAGAAATACGTGGATTCTGAAATGAAGATGTCTTCCCGGTTCAGCCTTTCGATGTATCCAGCAGTCTTGTCGCATACTGCCAACGGTTGATTGGGGAGTAACGTGTGGCCTTCTCCATCATCGAAATACTCTTCGTCCCCGAAGTAAATTGCAGTCTTTCCGGTGAAAACACAGGGTCCATCAACAGGCATTGGATCTTTCATCGCACATACTTCAACGCTTTCGAGATAAATCATCTCCCGGGTATCGTAGTGCTTTGAATCCAGCACGCGGTAAGGTCGTTTTGCACGAATTTCCACCGTTCCAAATCCAGCGTCGGTGATCATTTTGATATATTCTTTTAAAGGGAGAGAGCCACTCAGGCAGAGCGCACGCAATCGATTATCATTACGCAACGATTCTGGCATTGGATTTTCCGTAACCGGATCGGACAATACCAATCGGCCGTGAGGCTTCAGTACGCGGTACATCTCTGCCAACGCCTTTTGTAAATCTTCTTTGGTAAAGATATTGAACAGACAATTTTGTGCTGCCACGTCTATGCTATCGTCTTCTACCGGTAAGTTCAATGCATCGCCCATGCGTACATCCACAAAGTCGGCATTGAACCAATCGTTTGTTTCTTCTGCCTCTTTCAGGTTTCGGTTGCATGCATCGATCATCTCTTCTACCACGTCGATTCCGATCACTCCGGCCTTCTTGCGGCTGAAATACGAAAACTGGAATACTTCCATTCCTCCTCCCACTCCGACGTACAAGATCGTTGGATCATTCACCAAATCTCTCGGGTTCACCGTACTGCCACACCCGTAGTTCATATCGAGCATGATCTGTGGCATGTTCAAGCCAGGCAACGCCCACACTGGTGTCGTCGTACAACACAATCCCACATCAGGTTGCAACGCTGCATCCCTGTATACATTCATCGTTTCGTTCAAATATGACATGGTTCCAATCTACTTTATACTGTTGTTCCACCACAGCTGGAACCTGCTCCTGCTGTGCATCCGTAACAATGTTGATGTACACTTATGACGCGCTCTTGTAACGCATTCATATCCAAATCTGCTACGTGTTGATTTTCCTGTTTTACTGACACTTTTAAATCAAGCATCTGATTAAAGTCGCAATCGTACACATAACCATCCCAACCGATGGAAATCGTATTGCGACACATGGCATTTTTCGCGGCTACCGGATTGTAAGCCGAGACCAACTTCTCCATGTAGTCGGCATAATTATCACTTGCTACGAGGTACTCAAGATAGCGACTTATGGGCAAGTTTGTAATGGCGAACAACGCATTAAACTCAATGTTATAGCGTTGTTTCAAGCGACGTTTAAAATCTGCTTCCAGTGCGGATTGCTCAGGTGGTAAAAATGCTCCGGAAGGATTGTACACAAGGTTCAACGTCAATCCGGTTCCTTCCATCCCATATCCTGCTTTGTTGAGCATCATCAACGCCTTGATGCTACGCTCAAAGACTCCGTCACCACGCTGCGCATCGGTCTTTCCTGCTGAGAAATACGGGAGTGAAGACACGACTTCGATGTTGTGCTTCCTGAAAAATTCCGGAAGATCGTTGTACTTTTTATTCGCTACGATGATGGTCAGATTACAACGAACAATGATCTTTTTCCCTTTCGCAGACACTTGTTCCACGAACCAGCGAAAATCAGGGTTCATTTCCGGTGCACCTCCTGTCAGATCAACCGTTGAACAATTGGTTTTATCAATCGCATCGAGGCATTGCTGCATCGTTTCACGCGTCATGATCTCTTTTCGATCCGGTCCTGCATCCACGTGGCAGTGCTTACACACCTGATTGCACATTTTACCAACGTTAATCTGGAAAATGTCAAGATCAACCGGGCGAAAAGGAAACAGATTCGAATTCTTAAGATTTTCCTGAAAGGGAGTAAGTCCGACATCACGCAACAACTGAAGCTGCCGGTCTGCCTCCGAAAATTCGTGTCCCTGCGCTGCAAGTGATTTGTGTGTGAGTACTTCCATCACATCGAAAGATCTTTGTACTTATTCATCATTTGAACGCCGTGTACCAATGATGCTCCTCCCCGGATCGCACCTGCAACGTGTACAGCTTCCATCAGCTGTTCTTCGTCGCACCCTTTTTCCATGGTATCCACCGTGTAAGCGTCAATGCAGTAAGGGCACTGAATTGCGTGTGCTACTGCAAGAGCGATTAAGGATTTTTCACGAGCGGTGAGCGCTCCTTCTTCAAATACGGAGCCGTAGTAATCAAAGAATTTCTTTCCCAATTCGGGTTGAAAGTCTGATATTTTACCAAATTTCTTGAGGTCTTCAGGGTCGTAGTACGTCTTCATATGATCTGATCTATAGAGCTGCAAAAATACGCATTTGTCAAATTTCCGAAGTTAGACGAAACCAAACAAACCGACTTACACGATTCGTGCTAAAAGTTTCGATTTAATTCCCTTCCAGCGGTAAATTTTCGCAAATATGAACAGCATTAAGGGTTGGGCAACACCGAGCGTAATCCATTGATGCCAACCAAATGATGGCGGCGTATTGTCCAGATAGAGCGCGTCGGTTTGCAAGGCCTGATATGGACTGGTTACAACGAGCGCAATGAACACATTGTTTACAATATGATACCCCAGGGCGAGTTCAAGTCCGTCGTCGAGATGCGTTAGCAGGGTGAGGAAAAGTCCGGACAAAATGTAAAATGCCATGACCTGATAGCCCAAATGCGTTACTTCCGGATTCCCTATGTGGAACATACCGAAGAAGACACTGGTCACAAGAACCGCGACTCCGCCGTGCTTGAACAGCGCCCCGAAGGCCTGAAACAAATAGCCGCGAAAGAGAATTTCTTCCATCATTACCTGAAGTGGCAGGAGCAAAACGGACACAATGACCAGGATAACAAACAGAACGGGTTGAAAGTTCCAGATGAGATCGGTCCCATCAAAGGAAATCACAGTAAGCACAGTCATGCATATGCCCCAAATTACGAACGCTGTGAACAGGCGCTTCCAATCGAATTTTTCACGTGCTGTGAATACGCTTCGAACGGGTCTTTTATGAAGAAACTTCACGGAAAAAAGAATCGCCGGAATGACCGCGAGCGCCGGAATTAACTTAAGCACCAGAATATAGGATTTGTTGCTGTCGTTGATTTCCAGGTTTTGCGCATCGAACCCGATCCATATGGCCAGTATGAGATTCCCGATTACTACGGAGGCCAGGATCAGTGCTATGGAAAGCATGTAGGTTCCGAAATTGTCGGTTCCCTTCTTGTATTGTTTGATGAATTGCATTTAGTGGAACATGTCCTTCATTCGCTGGAAAAATCCTTTGTCGTGGTGATCAGGTTTTGGCTGGAAATTGTCATTTTCTCGTAATTTTTCCAGAATCTCACGCTCTTCTTCGTTCACCTTTTTGGGTGTCCATACATTGATGTGCACGAAGAGATCACCATTTCCATATGCCTGTACCGACGGTAGTCCCTTTCCTTTCAGACGTAAAATTTTCCCGCTTTGGGTGCCTGGCTCTACTTTGATTTTTGCTTTTCCACTGATGGTTGGAATCTCAATGCTGCTTCCCAGCACTGCGTCTACGAAATTGACGTACGCTTCGTAGTGCAGGTGCTGTCCGTCTCTCCTTAGTAATTCGTGCGGTACTTCTTCGATCACTATGATCAAATCTCCCGGAACTCCGTCAAATGGACCGGCATTTCCTTTTCCTGATACACTGAGCTGCATTCCATCTTCCACTCCAGCCGGGATGTCGATTTCGATGACTTCTTCCTGGCGTTTTAATCCATGTGCATCGGTGTCCGACGGCTTGCGATCAATCATTTTCCCGGCCCCCTGACACGTCGGACAGGTAGATTGGGTTTGCATTGCACCGAGGAATGTTTGCGACACACGTGTAATGCGCCCTGTTCCGTTACAGGCTCCACAGCTTTTGTAGGTAACACCTTCTGCGTTCACCAACTTGTTGACCTTGATCTTCTTATTGACACCTTCTGCGAGTTCTTCAAGGGTCAGTTTCATCTTAACGCGGAGGTTCGTTCCGCGTACACGACGTGACCCTCCACGGGAACCACCGAAGCTTCCTCCGCCAAATGCGCTTCCGAAAATATCTCCGAACTGAGAGAAGATATCATCCATGCTCATTCCGGAGCCTCCGTATCCACCGGCTCCGCTCATTCCGGCATGACCAAATTGATCGTAGCGTGCTTTTTTATTGGCATCACTGAGTACCTCGTAGGCCTCAGCGGCTTCTTTGAAGCGCTCCTCTGCCTCCGCATCACCCTCGTTCTTATCCGGGTGATACTTGAGCGCAAGCTTACGGTAGGCCTTTTTGATTTC
>JAURNA010000057.1 GCA_030830385.1 Crocinitomicaceae bacterium
AACCGACGAAATCATACCTTTGTACAAAACTGTTTGACATGAGTAATTACGATGTTACGATTATCGGCTCCGGACCCGGAGGATATGTAGCGGCGATTCGCTGTGCTCAACTCGGCATGAAGACTGCCCTTATTGAGAAATACAGTACATTGGGAGGAACGTGTCTGAATGTAGGGTGTATTCCTTCCAAAGCACTGCTGGATTCTTCTGAGCACTATCACAACGCGGTTCATAATTTCAAGGAGCACGGCATCGACGTAAAAGACGTGAAAGCCAACATCAAACAGATGATTCAGCGAAAAAATGATGTTGTTGCGCAAACGTCCAATGGTGTGAAGTTCCTTATGGATAAAAACAACATAGACGTGCATCACGGAATGGGCTCGTTCATCGATAAGAACACGATCAAGGTAACTGCAGACGATGGAACGGAAACTTCCATCTCGAGCAAGTACATCATTATCGCGACAGGATCCAAACCGAACTTCTTTCCGGGAATGGAACCGGATAAAAAGCGCATCATTACTTCAACAGAAGCATTGAATCTTCAGGAAATTCCGAAGAAAATGCTTGTGATCGGAGGAGGTGTAATCGGATTGGAGCTAGGGTCGGTTTTTGCCCGATTGGGAACGAAAATTGAAGTGGTGGAGTTCGCGAAGACGATCATTCCTACCATGGACAGCACGCTGTCGAAAGAATTGACCCGCGTTCTCAAGAAAGAAGGATTCAAATTTCATTTGGAGCACCGGGTTCAAAAGGTCGAAAACAAAGGAAAAGGAGTTGTTCTTACCGCTTTGAATAAAAAGGGTGAAGAAGTTACCATGGATGCCGATTACTGCCTGGTTGCCGTTGGACGTAAACCATACACAGCAGGACTTGGATTGGAAAATACAGGAGTTGCTGTAAACGATCGCGGTCAGGTAGAAGTAAACGATCATCTCCAAACATCTGTGTCGAATATCTACGCAATCGGAGACGTAATTCGCGGATCGATGCTCGCTCACAAAGCGGAAGAAGAAGGTGTATACGTTGCTGAAATACTCGCAGGGCAGAAGCCCCACATCAACTACAATTTAATTCCGGGAGTGGTTTACACATGGCCGGAAGTTGCTGCGGTAGGCAAGACCGAAGAAGAGCTAAAAGCCGAAGGCCGTACGATTAAAGTAGGACAATTCCCAATCAAAGCATTGGGTCGTGCTCGCGCCAGCATGGACACTCAGGGAGTGGTCAAGGTCATCGCTGATGCTGAAACGGATGAAGTACTGGGTGTTCATATGATTGCCGCGCGCGCCGCTGACCTCATCATGGAAGCCGTTACAGCAATGGAATACCGTGCATCTGCTGAAGACATCTCTCGCATTTACCACCCTCACCCGACGTATTCGGAAGCAGTGAAAGAAGCTGCGCTGGCCGCAACGGAAAATCGTCCGTTACACGTTTAGTAGTTCCTTTGGAGGATACCCGTTCGATTCGCGCGTTCGATGCCCGGATGCAGGAATTTCCGCGTCCACGGTCCCGCATTCATTCCTTATTTACAACAATCCCCGTCGCACGTGTTGAGTTTGGCGAAACGCTTCTTGCGCTTCTTATACGCCTTTTGCGATTCGTCCACAAGGGTCATTTCTTCTACGAGGTGTCCGGCACCGGCATATTTATCGATTACCCAGAGTACGTAGCGAATGTCTACGGTGATGTTTCGACAGCGTGACGCATCGAACATAAAATCACTCATGGTACTTTCCCAGGAGCGGTCGAAGTTTACTCCCATGAGTAACCCGTCGGCGTCAATTACAGGCGAACCGGAGTTTCCTCCTGTTGTGTGGTTTGATCCTGTGAAGCACACCCATAACTCGCCGTTCTGGTCGTACTCGCCATATTCACGCGCTTCCGCCAACTTCCGCAGACGTCCTGTGATTTCAAAGTCCGGATTTCCCGTATTGTTTTTTGCCAGAATCCCATCCAATGTAGTGTGTTCCGTGTATTTCATTCCATCGTGTGGTGCGGAACCTTCCAATTTCCCGTATGTGATTCGCATTGTAGAATTTGCATCCGGCCAGTGCTTATCATCCGGGAACATTTCCATCTTTCCTTCCACATAGATGCTCAACAATTCATTCTTCGCCTGCTCAAAAATTCTCACTTCCGGGATCACGTTTGTGAAGAAGTCGTCATTCAATGCCTTCCAAAGTACATATCCCTCATCATTATCCAAAATATATTGAACGATGGAATCGTTGATGTGATTGAGGAAAGCGTCGAAGTTCTCTTTGTTCCCCATAATGGAAGTACTGTATATTTCCTGCGATACCTCTTCAAGTGAACGATCACCCAGAAATTGATCCAACCGGGAATTCGGTTGTTGCTTCATGTATTCCTCCGAAAGTACTACGAATATTTTTCGGTCCGTTTCCCGATCAAAATCCTTGAAAAACCCTTCTCCTCCTTTTCTCAATTTCTCGAGTTCATCGGCTCGGGTCGCTTCATCCATCGATTCGTATCCTGTCAGGAATTCCTGTAATTCACGAGCACGCTTATACATCTCCGGACCTACGTAGAGATACTCAATATACATGGCATAGGCGAAATCCTTGTCTTTGAACTCGGTCACCAGATTGTTAAGGTCTTTCACCACTCCACCGTATTTCGATTTCCATTCGGGCCTGGTGGCTGCCATATCATTGTACGCTTTTTCGCGCGATCGTTTGGTTTCAATTGCTTTTACAGACTGCAGTCCTCCAATCTGACCGATCCACTTTTTCCATGCATTGGCAATTCGCGCTTGTTTGGAAGCATACTGGATACGCAATAAATCCGAAGAATTCATGCTTGTTCCGATTACTGCAAGCGACTTATCACGCATCGCGATTCGTGCAGGACGCTCTGTGTTCATGATGTATTCCAAATGATCAGAAGACACGTGTTGCTCTGTCGTTCCCGGGAATCCGTACACCATCGTAAATTCACCCGGAATTCGATCTTTTGTAGAAATTTCGAAGAATCGAAGTGGCTCGTAGGGTTTGTTATCAGGGTTGTAATCTGCCGGTTTATTATCGGCTCCCACATAGATTCTGAACATCGAAAAATCACCTGTATGGCGCGGCCAAACCCAGTTGTCAGTATCACCACCGAACTTCCCAATTGAACTCGGAGGCGCTCCAACCAATCGAACATCCTTGAACGTTTCTTTTACGATCATGTAGTAGTCGTTTCCATAATTGAACGCTTTGATTTCCGCTTCGTAATGATTTCCGGCTCTTGCATCGGCAATCAGCGTTTCCATGTTTGCCTGAACCTTTGCAGAATATTCCTCACCGGAAAGACCTTCTGTTCCCTGGAACATCGTAGCGGTTACGTCCTGAATACGAACAATTCTCGACGCAGTCAAACCCGGGTTCGTCAGCTCTTCCGACATTGATCTGGCCCAAAATCCGTTCTTTATGTAGTCGTTTTCCAGTGAGGAGTGCGACTGAACCTGAGAATACCCGCAGTGATGATTCGTGAGAAGAAGCCCTTGCGAAGAAACCAATTCGGCTGTGCATCCCCCGCCGAAATGGAGAATTGCGTCTTTCAAGCTCGATTGGTTTACGCTGTAAATGTCGTCGGCTGACAAACGCATTCCCATCGCTTTCATGTCGTTTTCAAACGCCATGATCAAAGAAGGAATTAACATCCCCTCTTCTGCCGATACGCGGAAGAAGGAAATAACAACAATGATGGTTGCGAAACGTTTCTTCATGATACTTTCTAAGTTGTGCCAAAGATAGCAAATCTACTAAGGAAAGATGACTATCTTTGAATTGTGGGACTGTTCAATTTTATTTTTCAACTCGGCGTACTCTTCGCCATTTACGGGTTCTTGTGGGGGATTTTCGAAATCATTTTTCGTATTCTCGTAGCAGGATCGGCACGTTCCGTTGGACAGGTGTACCTCATGAAAGCTGTCAAGTACTTCTTTTTGGCAGATGTGACTTTTTTGTTCTGTCTAGATCAAAATAACGTACACATGGTAGTGACGGAACGCGTTGTTGTCGCGGGACTCGTTTTGTTGACCTACTTTATGGGGAAATTGCAGAATTCTCAGAATCGCATACTACTTACGCAATTCGTGAATCGTGGCGTTCCGAACGTTCAGGCTCCATTGTTCAATATGCGCGGTGAGATCGCGGTAATTTTCATTGCTTTGTTGATTTTCGGTGGGTTTTGGTTCTTTCCTCAATACGCTGCAAACCCATTGAGTGTGTGGTTCAGAGAAGCAATCATCGACATCGAGAATACCGCTGTAATTGGATTTATTTTCAAAGTAATCGGATTCTTTTTCCTGTTGACACTCATTTTCAGAATGGTCGGTGCATTCGGCTTTTTGCTCAGTGGCGGGAAAACCAATCGGGGTCCCGGACCGGGAGGCGGATTTCGAAAGCGTCGCTCAAATAATCAGGATAAAGAATCCGGCTTTAGCGACTATGAAGAGGTAGATTAAACGCCGAAAGCATCTCCTCTATTTGTCGTAAAAGAGGTGTAGAATTGTCATTCGTAAGGATACAATCAGCCAACGGGGATTTCTGCTCGTCACTCCACTGACGCATCATTCGATCCAGCACCTGTTCCCGCGAAATACCATCCCGGTTCATTACCCGTTCGATACGCATTTCCTCCGGGGCGGTAACCAGAATCATTTTATCGAATCCTTCGTGGGCTCCTGTTTCAAATAAGATGGCTGCTTCATTAAAAATTGCCGGAGCATTGCTTTCGTTGACCAGTTGAGTGAATCGATTCCGAACTCTTGGGTGAATCAATCCATTGACGAACTTTCTGGCGTTATCATCACTGAAAATTTGTTCGGTCATGAGTGTTTTATTGAGTTGACCGTTGGCGTAGATTTCTTCACCAAAATATTCAATCAGAGCCGATGCTACACCCGGGTCTGAGTATAGATTTCGGGCTTCGCTGTCTGAATCGAATACGGGATATCCCAGCGAACGCAACACGTCTGCGACGATTGACTTTCCGGCTCCGATACCCCCCGTGAGGCCCACTTTCAGCACGTCATTAAATTTCGTCTACCTCAATGATTTCAAAGGGTAGTTTCACAATGGATTTGAAATCCTCACCCGCTTCCTCCATGTCTTCATCATCCTTTTCAAAGTACCAGTTGATCAGAACTTCGGTGGGACCTACGTTCATTCTTTCCAATCGTTTGAAAAGATCAAGTATGCATTTTGAAGAAGATGTGTTAAAGTACTCCAGGCGAACTTCCACGCGCGTTGCTATTCGAGGCTCAATACCATAGACATCAAGCCATTCTTTGATGGGTCTAAAAAACTCAATGGAGTTTTCAGGGATTGAGCGACCGCGGAGTACCAGTACCCCGGTGTTGACATCGAAATCTACCGCTGGTGTTTTTGCCGATCCTTCCAGATATAAATTCTTCATACTCTAAATATATATCTTATTTATTCGATCACGACACTCAGACAAAAAAAACTCGTACGATCGTCGATCTCAATGAATTGATAACCCAGTTTATTTTTCGATTTCCGGGCAATGTCAATAAGACCCAGACCTGCTGTGCCCTTTTCAGAAAGTTCGTTGTTCAATAATTTCTTTTGGTACTCTTCACGGAGGTCCTCAGGTGCAAGTGTATTGATCTCTGCAAGGCGTTCTGTGAACTCCTCTATTCCCTGATTGTGAATGTAGTTTCCGGTCCGAATGACGATTCTATCCCCGTCATGCTTAACGATGATCAACGCTGCTTTTTCAAGCAGAGTCTCTTCCTGATTCTCATTCACTTCTTCGATGTGATGATACAGGTTCTGCAGGCATTCAACCAGCACGTGGAAAACTCGTTTTTTCTTTTTTCGCACGATCCCGAGGTCGGACATTTTGATATCCATGATGTGCAAAATGGAAGTCAGAAGCTCAGACGTAAACACCCCCTTGAAAGACAAAATAACGTGCTCGTCTTCCATTCGCTTGTAAAAATCATATACATCTTTCAGTACCATGATGATGTCAGGGTATCAAATATAACGAACCTCCATCAGAATGTGATGGCATTCGTGAGAAAGATGGCTAAATTTGTCCCATGTCCAATTCGGAATGTGAATGGTTTGCCGAGTGGTTCGACACTCCCTATTATCACCTCTTGTATCACAATAGGGATCAAGGAGAGGCGCGTACGTTTATCCAAAATCTCGTGGGTCAACTTCCCATCCAGAAAGGTGATTCGGTACTCGACCTCGCCTGCGGTAAAGGACGCCACACCCGAATTCTGGCGGAATTGGGCTTTCAGGTGACAGGAGCCGATCTTTCCGCGAATAGCATAAAGGAAGCACAACAAACCATGGTAAACGGCACCCAATTCATTGTGCACGACATGCGCTATCCAATCCCGAATCGTTCCTTTCAATGTGTTTTCAATTTGTTTACCAGCTTTGGATATTTCGATTCGCTGGAAGACAACCGAAGCGTGATATCATCTGTGCGTGAAATGCTGGAGCCTCATGGTCATTTTGTAATTGATTTCATGAATAGTTGTTTTGTGATCGATCATTTGGTAAGTGAAGAAACGAAGACAATGGGCGGAATCGATTTTCACATCCACCGAACCTTTGATGATCAGCACATTCTGAAAGATATCCGCTTTGTGGATAAAGGCAAGAACTTTCACTACGAGGAGCGTGTTCAGGCACTTACTCTCGACGACTTTCAGGAGATGCTTGAGGACAACGGATTTCAAATTCTTCGTACCTTTGGCAACTTCAATCTTGCATCGTTTGATAGACAACATTCGGACCGTTTGATCATTATTGCTCAGAAGAAATCATGGAACTCATCCTCTCATTAGCCAGTCTCATTATATCAGTTGCCATCGGTGCGGCACTCGTTTTTTTTCTGGAGAAATCACGACGTGATTCAACAATTAAGCTAATGCTTGCATTCAGTGGAGGATTTCTACTTTCCATTGGGTTCATTCATTTTATTCCGGAATTGTATGAAGCTTCGGAGCTTCCGATCGGTCTCTACATTCTTTGTGGATTCCTTATTCAGCTCTTTTTGGAGTTCTTTTCAGGTGGAATTGAACACGGTCATGTACATACCGGACGCAACAAGCAAATTCCCTACGGCGTGATCGTCGCGCTTTGCATCCACGCTTTCCTGGAAGGTATCCCACTTGGATCGCAGTTGAATGGACTGGAAATCGCAACTTCACATCACCACGATTCTGATCATACTATGTTGCTGGGAATTCTATTCCATCGCGTACCAGTGGCGATTGCGCTCACAACTTTACTGATTACGTCCGGAGTGTCCAAACCGAAAATCTGGTTGATACTGGCCATATTTGCCGTGACTTCACCTCTTGGATTAATCCTCGGTTTAGAACAGGAAAATTTGGGATTCACGATGGACTTCAATGCTATTCTTGCGATCGTTGTGGGTATGTTCTTGCACATGTCGACCACGATTATTTTTGAAACCAGTGAGAATCATACGTTCAACTTTCTTAAATTTCTAACAATTGTAGCTGGTGGCGGGCTGGCTTTTTTGATTCATTAATTGATGCGCGACAAAATCACATTTTTTCAATCGTGGCGTTGGTACCTGATCGGAACGCTTGTATTTATGGTGATTGGTGGGTTAATCGTGCTCACCCAGGATAAGGCGGGTACGCACCTCTACTTTAACCGTACTCATTCTGATTTTCAAGATTTTGTCTTTCGATGGCTTACCCATGGTGGCGATGGTTATTTTGCTGCGTTTGGTGCTGTCTTACTCGTTTTCATTACCCCCAAAGATCGAAGGCTTTCGATCTTCCTCACTTCCTTGATTGCCTTATTGGTCTGCGGTGGACTTACCTTGTTCCTGAAGCAAGTTGTCTTCCACGATGCGTTGCGTCCAAGTATGTTTCTGGCAAACGAGTCACTGCATTGCGTCGCTGGAGTTGATTTGCACGGATTTCACTCCTTCCCTTCCGGACATACTTCAGCTGCTTTTGCATTTTACGGACTTTGGGCAATTGCTTTCGGGAAACGAGCCGGTCTGCAAGGGTTGTTCCTTTTGCTTGCCATTCTCGTGGGTTATTCGCGGATTTATCTTTCGCAGCATTTTTTGGAGGATGTTGTGGTAGGTGCTGGTGTAGGAATTTTATGTTTGAGTATCGGGTATGCCGTGGGACGTCGATTCGATCCTCATCACTGAAGCATTTTCAAAAAGGTTCGGAAAATAATTCCTACATCTGTTCTGAAACCGACTTTCTCCATGTACTTGAAGTTCAATTCCAGCTTGGCAGGCATGATTTCTTCAATGTAGGTTTTGCGCGGATTATCTGACTTTCCGAGAAGTTCATTCTCCTTAAAATATTCAAGAGAGGCGTAATCCGTGATGCCCGGGCGAACGTTCAGGACTTTTCGCTGCTCTTCGGTATACAATTCCACGTACTCTCTCACCTCAGGTCTTGGTCCTACAACACTCATGGTTCCTGCCAGAACATGAATGAATTGTGGAAATTCATCCAGTTTTAGTTTTCGCAGCACATATCCGGAGCGTGTGATTCTCGGATCGCGCATACCCACAGTGAGTTTCCCGCGTTTATCTGCATTCTTGAACATGGTGCGAAACTTGATCAGTCGGAATGGCTTACCGTAACGTCCGATTCGTTCCTGAAGGTAAAATACACCTCCCCGACTTTCGAGCAAGACAATGATTGAGATGATGATTCCAAACGGAA
Organism: Crocinitomicaceae bacterium; assembly: GCA_030830385.1. Classification (GTDB taxonomy): domain Bacteria; phylum Bacteroidota; class Bacteroidia; order Flavobacteriales_D; family Crocinitomicaceae; genus UBA4466. The sequence continues at coordinate 8,729 of JAURNA010000057.1, forward strand.
GAAATACCGACAGCACCACAAAAGAAAATAAGATGTCAAAGGTCCGTTTCACTTCATTACGAGGTTAACCGCGTTTTGAACGGCGTTGATAACCGTGGATACCTGCTCGTCTGTCAAATCAAAATAGACGGGAAGCGTAATGACATTTTCGTACATCGCAAACGACTCCGGATAATCTTCCATTTTATATCCTCGCTTTTTGTACGCCGTAAGCAGTGGCAGCGGTTGAAAATGGACATTTACAGAGACATCCTGCTCAAAGATTTCGTGAATGATGCGATCCCGTTGATCTTCCGTTGCATCTTTAATGCGAAGCAAATACAAGTGATAACTTGATTCCTTGTGCTCACTTTGATGTTCAGGACAAATTGCCCACTTTTCTTCGGAAAAGGCCTTCGTATAACTTGAAACGATGTGTTTTCTTCGATCCAGATTCTCCTGATATCGTTCCAATTCAACCAGGCCAATTGCGGCCTGTAAATCAGTCATGTTGCATTTGAAACCTGGCTCCTCGACATCATAACGCCAATTTCCTTTTTGCGTTTTGGCCAGTGCATCTTTGTTCTGACCATGCAGGATTCGAACGCAGAAATCTTTGTAAATCTCATCGTGATCAAAGGGTTCGGGCAGTGTAAAGCAAATGGCTCCTCCTTCTGCCGTAGTGAGGTTTTTCACCGCATGAAACGAGAAGGTCGAGATGTCTGCGAGTGCTCCAGATCGCTTTCCATGATAACTTGCACCAAAACTATGCGCCGCATCGCTCAGCAACAGGATTCTTCCTAATTGTCGCTGCTTACTGTTGTTGGGGGTGAATTTTGCTTTTACATTGGGCTCATTGATCAGATTCATCAATTCGTCGTAATCCACGGGATATCCGCCAATGTCAACGGCCATAATTGCCTTCGTTCGGTCAGAAATGGCCTCACGAACTCGTTCAACGGAAATGTTGAATTCACCGGGAGCCACATCCACAATCACCGGTTTTGCACCGGAATGCACAATGACGTTGGCACTTGCGCAATAGGTGTATGCCGGAATGATCACCTCATCTCCCGGTCCGATGCCCCACCAGTTGAGCAATACCTGCATTCCCATTGTCCAGGAATTTACGGCCACAGTGGTCTCGCATCCACAATAGGCTGTGATGTCCTTCTCAAATTGTTTGGTTCTCGGCCCGGTGGTAATCCATCCGGATTGCAGTGCTGCCGTAACTTCTTTTACGATTTTATCGTCAATTCGTGGTGGAGAAAAAGG
>JAURNA010000058.1 GCA_030830385.1 Crocinitomicaceae bacterium
GAATTATTGAGGGCTACTCTTGACAAAAAACCGTGGAAGGTGAAGCCGATCGTATTGTCGGGAAATACAGATTGCTACCAACCATGTGAACGAAAATTTGAGTTAACGCGATCCCTGCTGGAAGTAATGCTCGAATATCGGAATCCGATTGGAATTATTACAAAGAATGTACTCATGAAACGCGACCTGGATCTCTTGAAGGAACTTTCGGCGCTCGGTTTGGTTGCAGTGAATTTGAGCATGACGACTTTGGATGAGTCACTTCGACGCGTAATGGAGCCCAGAACGGCATCATCAGCCCGAAAAATGAAACTGGTAGAGGATTTGGTTCAAATGGGTGTGCCTGTAAATGTGATGATGGCACCCATTATTCCGGGTTTGACAGACCATGAAATTTTTGCAATGGCAAAAACGGCAGCAAGCCATGGCGCGCGTTCATTTGGTGGACACATGCTCAGATTGATGGGCCCCAATGAAGCGTTGTTCAACGATTGGTTAACGAAGAACTTTCCGGATCGTGCGAACAAGGTGATCAACCAGCTCAAATCCATTCATGGAGGAAGATCAGGATCATCGGTTTTTGGGGATCGAATGAGGGGGAGGGGTGTGATTTCCGAAACAATACAACGTCAAATGGAAATCGCTAAATTGCGGTATTTTCCGACATCCAAATCAACCCGTCTACGAACGGATTTATTCAGGCGGCCGAGCAACGGTCAGCTTGAGTTATTTAACTAGAAGCCATGGAGAAACAAGTACTTCTGGATAACGATACGGGAATCCTTGAGCTTCTTCCCGGGGCAGAGGCCCGCTTCAATCCACTGGATGCGCCCATACTTGAGCAAATGAATCTTCGCCAGGAGTTTATTCAACTGTTTGGGAAGAAAGTTGCTCAACCTCGATTATCGCGGTTTTATGCGGATCCGGGGGTCGAATACGTGTACAGCCAAACACGCTTTACCGGAGTAGGATACATACCTTTTATAGAGAAGTTGAAGAGAAGAATGGAGGAACTGACCTCGGGTAAATTCAACTCAGCACTTGTGAATTTTTACCGAAATGGACACGATTCTATGGGATTACACGCCGATGATGAACGCGAACTGGGTGAAAACCCGATCATAGCCAGCGTTAGCTATGGAGAAACGCGCTTGTTTCGTTTTGTGCGAAATGGTTTCCGCGAAAAAGTGGGTTTGAATCTCGAGCATGGAGATGTCGTGGTGATGAGGGGCGCTCTCCAACATCATTGGAAGCATGAACTTCCGAAACAGCGCAAGGTTGAATCTCCAAGAATGAACATTACATTTCGACTCATTTATCCAAAGTAAATGCAAGAAAAAGGCACCATTTTTAAAACCGTACAGCACAGGATCGATTCCCAATTCCTGACTCCTCGTTCCAAAAAGTCATTCGATCTCATAGGCCCCAATATCAAATGGAGGTTGTCGGGTAATTCCACGAATGTCGATTGCCGTTGAGTTGAATAATTGATTGGGGAATGCGCTGTTTCCACTTTCCGTTAAAGGTGAAGAAGCCCAGTAGAAAAAATCACCCTCACCGATATCCCGGAACCCGGGGTTTTGATTCCAGATGTTTGCAACACCACTGGTGAAGAATGCATCTGTCGGAACATCTTTACTGCGGATTAAATTCGATTGAAAATCGTAATTCAACACCGTTGAACCACCCGGATTCAGCGTATCAAACGCATATTCCTGATCCAGATAACCATATACAACACTGTTTGTGATCGATGCTTCATTGATGTCCATCACCCAGGTGATTCCATCCTGATTGGTGTAATGGTTGCTCAATCCAAGCGCTGGACTTTGCCCTTCGGAGGAGTATCCCAACAAGTGGCAATGATTGATTCTGTATTCACCTCCTCCCAGAACAAACAGCGAATGAAAGGCATTCTTACTAATGATCGAGTTCTCCGCTGCCAGTCTCGGATTGTTTTTCAATGAATCCGTAAACAGGAAGATTCCGTAGCGTGCACAATTCGTAATGGTAGAATTGGTCAGTTTCACAGTGTAGTCTGTATTGGCAGAATTCTCCGAATAAATGTGGATTCCCGCCGTGGCATTCTTGATGTTGCAATAATTGATGGTGCTGGGAAGTGCCTCCTGTAAGTAAATTCCGTAGTATTGGCCGGAAACATCATCGTACGAGGGTTCAAGTCGATCTCCGCAAAAAGTTACCGGTTCAGTAAGCGTACCCGCAATGTTCAAAGCCCCCTTGTACACAAAAAGGAATGAATTTTTGTGAAGGTGGACAGTAGTTCCGCTCGGTATGGTGAGTGTTTCTCCCTCTTTCACTACTGCGAATCCGTAGATGACGTGAGGTTTGTCGTTGGGCCAAACAGGAGACACATCGAGATCGAGAACTTCATTGTAATGAAAATAGGCGTCCTGTCCCCAAACCACAAGATTCACGTATTGATCTACGCCGTTCGTACGGAAGCGAATACTGTCTTCTACAACAAGAGGCAGTATGCCTCCGTTGGGGTCCAACGTTACTTCTACAAATACAAACAGACTGTCTCTGGATTCCAGTTCGATTTCTCCAAAGTCGGTTCCCGGAACACCGTCTACATTGATACGAAACGGCGAATCAGTACCTCCCATGAGTTGAATTCCCTCAATTTTAACCGTCTTATTTTCCCGATTGTACAGTTTGAAGCGCTGTGTCGTTGAACCAATGGTTGTAAATACGGTATCAAAAAGAACGGTATCCTGACTGAATTCCAGGTGGTCGGTCGAGAACGAAAGCGGCTTGCGACAGCCCGAAGCCGCCATCCATGATAGGATAAGCGCAAGAGAAAACAAGTAAAAAATCCGGTTCAACATCGTAGAAGTTTCCCCAAAGTAACGGAATTTGGATATGAATATTTTAATTTCGCAGGAAAGTTCTCCGGGATTAAAAAGTTTGCTTATCTTTGCAACCCCGTTAAAGGGCTTTGTAATTAAAGAAAATTATGAGAAAAGACATTCATCCGGACGATTACCGACTTGTTGTTTTCAAAGACATGTCGAACGATTACAGCTTCGTATGCAATTCATGTGCTCCTTCAAAAGAGACAGTTACCTGGGAAGATGGAAATGAGTATCCATTGGTGAAGTTGGATATCTCGTACAAGTCGCACCCATTCTTTACCGGTAAGGTGCAGTTTGTTGATACCGCGGGACGTATCGATAAGTTCAACAGCCGTTACGGAAAGCGTAAGAAGTAATTCCTTTGGATTAACAATAATTGGCCCTGACGGTATC
>JAURNA010000059.1 GCA_030830385.1 Crocinitomicaceae bacterium
AGTAAGTTCGGATGATGCCGATTCCCGGCTTGAGTTGAACCAACAGCGAAATCTGAATTTCAATTCTACGATTTGGGAAGCCGCAACAGGCGTTGAGCTGCATTATTTCCCGTTTCGCATCGGCGACGATAGGTTCCGCGCTACAGGTTATATCTTCGCTCAGTTGGGTGCGTTTCGTATGAACCCGAAGACGGATTACAACGGGGACCAGGTTGAACTGCGTCCACTGGGAACAGAAGGGCAGGGAACATCGCTCAATTCAAAAAGCCGATACAATGCCATTCAGATTACAATGCCGCTTGGGGTTGGAGGAAAATTCTCCTTTGGTGAACGCACGTGTCTGGGAATTGAATTTGGCCTTCGAAAGACCTTTACGGATTATCTCGACGACGTGGGAGCTTCCGGTTATGCGGATTACGATCAACTGCTTGCTGAAAGCGGCCCATTGGTAGCCGAACTTTCCAACCGTTCAGGAGATCGCTTCGGTAAACGAGGAAATTCCACCACAACAGACTGGTACATTTTCTCGGGCATCACACTCACGTTTCGACTTGGCGATCCGAGTACATGTTGGAGGGGACATTAAAAACGATGTCATCGGTTCATCCAATTCCGGACGGGGAAATTCAGGAAGCATTTCATCACAAAATTCCCCGGGTCGTTCTTCCCGCCTGATCAAGTTCAATGAATTCACGGCACAAAAAAACCTCCGAAATGTACTCCGGAGGTTCTCGAAAGTGTTAAACAGCTAAAAGCTAATGATTGTGATCATGTCCGTCATGGTCGTGTCCATCGTGATTGTGCCCATCTTGGATGTCCGGTCCCTGATCAGAGGGTGGAACCAAATTCATGATCTGCAAGTCGAATACAAGGTCGGAATAAGGTGGAATTTTCGGTGGGCGTCCATTCGCTCCGTAAGCTGAGTAATAAGGAATGAAAATGGTAATTTTTCCTCCGTTTCCTATCATTGCCAATCCTTCTTCGAATCCGGGAACCATGCGTTGAACTTTGTACTGAAAGTCCATCGGTTGACCACGATCGTACGATGCGTCAAATTTCTCTCCTCCACGACGGAATGTTCCGCGGTAATGAACTGAGAGATTCGTTCCTTCAATTGGTTTTGGCCCCGTTCCTTCCTCGTCGATGATGTACACCAGACCTGTTTCTGAAAGTACAGCATTCGGATGTTCAGCTTTGATTTGTTCGAACATTTCTTTGCTGTAATCTTCCGGGCTCATTGCCGCAATGCGTTCCATTTGCTTACGCTCTTTTTCTTCTTCCTCCTTTTTGATCTTGTACACGTTGTCGAATGCCGCCTGAGCATCCCACTTCTTCGCTACTTTCCCTTTGCGAATGATCCGAACTTGGGTCATTACGTCTTCTTGCGCGATTGCGTTTACAACGTCTTGGCCTTGCACCACATGACCAAACACAGTGTGCTTACCGTCCAGCCATGGTGTTGCTTTATGGGTAATGAAGAATTGGCTTCCGTTTGTGTTCGGTCCGGAGTTTGCCATAGACAAAATCCCGGGTCCTGTGTGACTGAGGTCTGGAGACGTTTCGTCGTAAAAACGGTATCCCGGATTTCCGGTTCCGTTTCCGAGCGGACAACCTCCCTGAATCATGAAATCTTCGATTACACGGTGAAATTTCAGTCCATCGTAATACGGAGACGAAATTTTTGTGGAGTCTACCTGAAAATTTCCTTCAATCAATCCAACGAAATTTCCTACGGTCATTGGAGTTTGCTCGTGCTCAAGCTTACATATGATCACACCTTTAGAAGTTGTGAACTCAACATAGATTCCCTGTTCCAGTTTCGGTTTTTTGGGTTTTTTGTCTTTTTGAGGAACTGCGAAAGCTGTTCCGGCGAAGAGTACTGTGATTAACACGAATGCAAATTGTCTCATGGGATTATTTTTTTAGCGTATAAAAATACATTTTCGGTCAGGTCTATACAAGCAAAAGCCTTGCCGGGATTGAAAATTCAGTTTCTTTTGTCAATTCCCCAGAGCATTTTGTTTCGGATCGTGTCCAGAAAGTTGTCTTCGAATTTGATCACATTTATCATAAAATCGGCCTTGTGAACGGTAACCTCTTCTCCCTGACTAATGCTCATGGATTTTCCGTCCAAACTCACAAGGTACTTACGGCTTCGTCCTTCCACACTCAACTTGATTGGCATGTGATCGGGAACTACCATTGGCCGAACGTTTAAATTGTGCGGAGCAATCGGAGTAAGAATGTGTACCTGACAGCCAGGAGTAATGATGGGTCCACCGCAACTCAGGCTGTACGCTGTAGAACCGGAAGGCGTCGCAACGATTAATCCGTCTGCCCAGTATGAATTCAGGTATTTTCCTTCCAGGCTCGCGTGCACGGTGATCATCGAGGAAGTATCTTTTTTCTGAAGGGTAATTTCATTCAGGGCAATGTTCTCTTCGCCGAAAATGTTGTTTTCTGTTTCAACCCGGATCAAGGAGCGCTTCTGGTGAACGTAGTTTTTGTCCTTCACCATTTCCATGGCTTCGGAAATGTGTTCCTTTCCGATATTCGCAAGGAAACCAAGTCTTCCCGTATTGATACCCATCACCGGAACGCCCGAATCACGAACGAACTTAACGTTCTTCATAAAAGTACCATCACCGCCGATACTGAAGCTGAGGTCTATTCCTGTTTTGAGGTCGTGGTGTGTGCTGAACTCATCCACATGTTCAGGAAGCCCAATGCGTTTTACCAGCGTTTCTTTCAGGTCTTTGTGAATGATTGCATTCCATCCAAAATCCTTTAGTATGCCAAGGAATTCGCTAAAGTACGGGAGGTTTTGTTTGACGACCTTCTGTCCAAAAACGGAAACGTTCATGCCTAGAGATTCAGGTAATTCATCAATGCATCGTAACGAAATTGCATGTCTTCTTCGTATTCACTCCGCTGAAACGACGCTTTGATGACATAATCATATCTTTCAAATGTACGAATTATCCGATCCAGTTCGGTCGTGTTGATTTTCAGGGTTACCTCAATGTTGGTGGAGTCGGTGGAGCTCATAATGTACGAGCTGAGAATTTTGGCATCGTTACTTTCCACAATTTGTGCGATTTGCGCCATGGAGTAATCGGTATTCGCCATCTCCAGAACGATAATTCCACCGTTTTCCTTGATGCTGCCTGTGTTCGCGATGAGTTTGATCAGGTGGTGAACAGTGGTGCAACCGATGTAATGTTCCTCCTCATCAAGGATGGGGATAACACTCAATTTATATTCTGCGATTCGCGCCAAAACCTGATAAATGTGGTGATTTGACAGCACGAATGGCCGTGGAAGGTGCTGAAATAATACATCCAATGATTCTTCCACCTGAGCCTGGTCCAAAATGTCAGTTTCCGACACGACCCCTACAAAATTTCCATTCTTGAGAACCGGGAGATGAGAAACCTTAAATTCTTCCATCCATGCAAGTGCCTTTTCACCTGTATCCAGGTGTGTCAGGGGGGGGATTTCTTCCGTTATGAGATCTCGTGCCGTCATAGTTGCTAAGGTAGTATAATAATCCTTTTCAAGTTGCTAAGTTTGTACAGCAAAAATCATTCCGAATGAAGACGAAACTGAGTGTGAATGTAAACAAAGTAGCGACCCTGAGAAATGCGCGGGGAGGAAACCTTCCGAATGTGTTGCAGGTAGCACTTGATTGTGAGCGATTTGGAGCAGATGGGATTACGGTGCACCCGCGTCCGGATGAACGTCATATTACAAGGCAAGATGTGTATGATCTGGCTGATAACGTGACAACGGAATTCAACATCGAGGGGTATCCGGATCAGCGATATCTGGACATGGTATTGGAGGTATTGCCCGATCAGGCGACATTGGTTCCGGATCCTCCGGGGGTATTGACGTCGAATGCGGGATGGAAAACACGAGCGCATCTTGATTTTCTTACAGAAATTGCCGCGAAGTTGAGAGAACACGGCATTCGATCCTCCATTTTTGTGGATACGGACCGGGAGAACATTGAATACGCTGCAAAAGCGGGAGTGGATCGAATCGAATTGTACACGGGTCCGTATGCTGAACAATATGCACAAAATCGGAAAAAGGCCGTAGCACCGTACGCAGAAGCTGCAAAAATTGCGCTGGATTGCGGATTGGGAATCAATGCCGGACATGATTTGAATCTGGAAAACCTGAAGTATTTCGGTGAGCAGGTACCCGGATTGCTGGAGACGTCTATCGGTCACGCGATCATTAGTGACGCGCTGTACTTTGGGTTGGAAAATACCATTCAACAGTACAAACGACTGCTCTAACCGGTTACGATTCTTCCCAATTTCTCAGCGATCAATTTTTTGACGTTGATTAAGGCGACGTGTTCGGAAAGTAAATCCATCAATTCTTCCTCTTTCATTTCGCTGCGCTTTTCGGACAACACTTCCTGGATTTCCAGAATGCGCTTCTGGATCTTGGATAATTTAAAGTTCATTACAGAACCCATTACGGCTTCTTTCAATTTATCCTTTTCGGTATTGGTGAAGATGTTGTATTTCGTTTCCCACTTTTTGGAGAGTGTTTTCTCACTCATTTCAAGATCACTTACAAAGCACACAATTTCCTGATCTTCCAAACGCATGAAGTAACTGGGTTTCAATAAGGTGTTTTCGGTGAGAGAATTGGAAATTAAGGCATGCATTCGACTGAATACAGGATTGTCAAAGACCAATTCATCTACATCGAGTTCGTGGCAAATGATTTCCGCAACGCTGTTTTCAACGGTTTCTTCTTCTCCCTTTTCGTTTGTGAATGTTTCCACAAGAGCCAGTGATCCATATTGAACCAGTTTTTGCATCAGATCAATTTCGCTTGGATCAATCTTAGGCCTGAATCCGGTTGAGGCGGCTTCTTGAACTTCCGGAGGCGGAAGGGAAGGATCGGGAATAGGCTCGACAGGTCGCTCACGAACTGCTCGTCGGCTATCACGTTCTTGCTTGTCCTGACGCAAACGAGCCAGTTCACGGGTCACCATTTGCTCGTTCATATCGAAGCGTTGCGCAATGGTCTGCATATATACGCTGCGTGTAATGGGGTCGGGGATTAACGAAACGGATTCAACGATGTCCCGAATGAGGCTTGCACGTTTGATCGGGTCTTCACCATCGGTTTTGAGCAGAATGTCGGTTTTGAAGGAGATGAAATCCTGTGCATGATCCAAAAGATATGTTTCCAATTCTGTCGCACTCGATTTTTTCGCGAATGAATCCGGGTCTTCACCCTCCGGGAACAGAACTACTTTCACGTTCATTCCTTCTTCCAGAATCAGGTCAATTCCACGGAACGAAGCCCTGATCCCCGCGGCATCACCATCGTAGAGAATCGTAATGTTTTTCGTGTAACGCTTTACCAGACGGATTTGTTCCTTCGTGAGTGCCGTTCCGGAAGATGAAACGACGTTTTGAATTCCCGATTGGTACATGCTGATTACATCGGTGTACCCTTCACAGAGAAAGCACTGATCGTATTTGATGATATCACTTTTGGCAAAGTACAGACCATAGAGAATTTCGCTCTTGTTGTAAATGATGCTCTCCGGCGAGTTAAAGTACTTGGCGATTTTCTTGTCGGATTGTAGCGTTCTACCCCCAAATCCCAACACACGACCCGAAATGCTGTGAATCGGGAACATGACACGTCCACGGAAGAAGTCAAAGTAACGATCGTCCTTGGATTTGGTCAAACCAACCTTCTCAAGGTATTCACGTTTGTATCCTTTTTCCTTTGCTTTGGATGTAAAAGCATCGCTTACGTTCAGACAATAACCGAGTTGAAACTTCTCAATGATATCCGGCCGGAATCCGCGCTCGACAAAATAGGACAAGCCGATTTTCTTCCCTTCGTCTGATTCTTGAAGATTTTTCACGAAGTGATCCCGGGCAAATTCGTTGATGATGTGCAGACTTTCACGCTCGGAAATCGCCTCAAGTTCTTCCCGTGTGGCCGGACGATCTTCCGGAATGGTGATCCCGTATTTATCGGCGAGCCACCGCAATGCTTCCGGGTAAGAGAAATGCTCTTTTTCCATCAGGAAGGTCACGACGGAACCTCCTTTTCCTGACGAGAAGCATTTGAATATCTGTTTAGCAGGTGAAACAACGAACGAGGGCGTTTTTTCATCCGTAAACGGACTCAATCCTTTGAGGCTGGATCCTGCTCGTTTTAGGTTGACAAATTCTCCGATGACCTCCTCAATACGAGCAGTCTGCATAATGTCGTCGATAATATGCGGAGGGATTTTTGCCATTTACATGCTATTGTTCGTCGTAGTTGACCTCTTTTTTCATCGTACCATCCCGGCCGTATGTTCTCCAGACTCCCGCACGCTTGTCGTCTCGGTATTCTCCCGTGTAGTACAACTGTCCGTTGGAATATTTAACGATGGACAGTCCGTGTTTCTTGCCGTGTTTGTACTCGGTGGTGGAAATTTCCAATCCGGATTCGTTGTAATGGTGCCACACGCCGTTTCGGGCCTTGCTATCATCAACAGTGCCTTCGAACTTAATCTGTTTTCTTCCGGGATAATATTCCACATAGTCCGTTCCGTGAATTTCTACAAGAACTTCAGGACCCGGTACTTCCTTTTTCTTTTCGGGCTCTTCTTCGGCGCATGAAGCGAGCATAATTCCGCAGAGTAATGTCCAGAATACTGCTTTCATAGCAACTTATTTTTTTCGATTCGTAGTGTATTCAACCAACCCGATCACAGCATCTTTCGCGTCGGATTGTGGTATGTCTTCGAGCATATCGAGTGCTTCTTTTTTGAACTCGAGCATTCGGTCGTAGGCATAGTCAATTCCGCCATGTTCGATCACCAATTCAACGGCACGGCGTACTTTCTGTGGGTTTTCGTTGTGATTTTTGACGATGCGAATCAACTCTTTGCGAATGGGTTTTGAAGCCGTGTTCAGAACGTGAATCAGCGGAAGCGTCATTTTGCGTTCACGAATGTCCAATCCTGTTGGTTTACCAATCTCCCCTGGATCGCCGTAGTCAAAAATGTCATCTTTAATCTGGAAGGCAAGTCCTACTTTTTCACCGAACGCACGCATGCGATCGTTCATGTCAAATCGTCCTACGCTGAGAGCCCCGAGCTCGCAGCATGCAGAAATTAAGGAAGCCGTTTTTTGACGAACTACTTCGTAGTACACATCTTCGGTAATGTCCAGTTTCCGCGCTTTCTCGATTTGTAGCAGTTCTCCCTCAGACATTTTCTTAACGGTTCGCGATACCACTTCCAGCAGATGTTGATTGTCTTTTTCGATCGAAAGTAACAGTACTTTTGAAAGCATATAATCACCGACGAGAACAGCAATTTTATTCTTCCAGAGTGCGTTTACCGAAAAAAAGCCTCTTCGCTCATTGGCGTCGTCCACGACATCGTCATGGACAAGCGTAGCTGTATGAAGCAATTCAACGAGTGTTGCAGAATCAAAGGTTTTGTCATCGATCTTTCCCAACATTTTGGCAGAGAGAAAGATGAACAAGGGGCGCATTTGTTTTCCTTTGCGCTTGATGATGTAGTGAGTTACTTTATCAAGGAGCGGAACCTGAGATTTCATGCTTTCTCGGAATCGATCCTCAAATTCATCCATTTCAACGGCAACGGGAGCCATAATTTCCTTTACGGACAACATAATGACAAATATAAGAGTAAATCGAGGGTGGAGTTATTTTACAGCGGGAAATTGACGGAATGGCTGCGCTTATTTTTCCTGCTGTTCGTATGCTGGTTTTAAAACGCGTTCTTCCTTGCGAACAGCGTCGTTTTTATTTGCGAGTTGACCACAGGCCGCATCGATGTCTTTTCCGCGACTTCGGCGCACGTTTACGATCATGTTTTTCCCTTCAAGATAGGCGGCAAACGCATCAACTTTTTGTCGATCTGCCTGTCGAAATTCTCCACCGTCGATGGGGTTGTACTCAATGATGTTCACCTTGCACGGAACGCATCGTGCGAATCGGGCAAGTTCTTCTGCATCTTCAAGCGAATCGTTGAATCCGTCAAAAATGATGTATTCAAACGTAACGCGTGTTCCGGTTTTTTCGTGGAAATAAACCAAGGCTTCAGACAGGGCTTGGAGGTTGTTGGTTTCGTTGATTTCCATGATTGCATTGCGCTTCTCATCATTGGCTGCGTGCAGGGAAAGCGCCAGGTTGAATTTCACTTCGTCGTCACCTAATCGCTTGATCATTTTCGCGATGCCTGCAGTGGAGATTGTGATGCGCCTGGGAGACATTCCCAATCCTTCTTCCGAGCAAATCATCTCTGTAGACCGAAGCATGTTCGCGTAGTTGAGAAGGGGTTCGCCCATCCCCATATATACGATGTTGGAAAGTGTTTTGTTATACCGTTCTTCCGCTTGATTTTTCAAGTATACGACCTGATCGACCATTTCTCCGGCAGACAGATTTCGCATCAGTTTAAGGCGTCCTGTTGCGCAGAATTTACACGCAAGACTGCAACCGACCTGAGAAGAGATGCAGGCTGTGGTTCGTTTTGACGTCGGAATCAGCACTC
>JAURNA010000060.1 GCA_030830385.1 Crocinitomicaceae bacterium
ACAGATGTGTGCCACGATACACATACTCCGATGATCGATAAAATTGAACAGGGAGACCTGAAATCGGGTGATGGACCTGTGTTGACATATGGCCCCGCAGTCCAAAACAACGTACTCAAATTAATCATCGAGACTGCTGAAAAAAACAAAATTTCTTTCCAGAGAGCGGCTGCATCAAGAGCGACGGGTACGGATACAGATGCATTTGCCTATTCTAACGAAGGCGTACCGAGTGCCCTTATTTCACTTCCCCTCAGATACATGCACACTACTGTTGAAATGTGCCGAAAAGAAGACGTTGAGGCTACCATTCAGTTGATTTATGAATCGTTACTGTCAATCAGAAACGGGCATGACTTCCGTTACATCAAGTAAGATTTCAAGAATAGAGTAAACTTCTGACCATTCCGTTAGGCTCCTGCATGCGCACGTTGTACCTTGGTGAAAGCTTAAATTAACAAAAGAATTCACTGGAAAAAATGCGTATGAAAAAGGCTGCTCTATCAGTGGCTTGCCTCCTTGGAATTGTAGAACTGCACGCTCAAATCTTTACGGACGGTTTTGAATCTGCTGAAGGTTATTCAATAAACGATCATATCGGACCAGGTCCGAATGGGACCTATTGGACAACCTGGTCAGGGACTGAAGGTGGTGCAGAAGATGCACAGGTAACAGATGCTCAGGCAGCAAACGGATTGAATTCCATTTACTTCTCTTCAACGTCAGCGAATGGAGGACCACAGGATGTTGTTCTTGAGTTTGGTTCGCAGTATACGGATGGACTTTTCACCTTTGAATCTGCATTTTTTGTAGAAAATGGAGCGGGAGCTTATTTCAACTTTCAGGCTACACAAACGATTGGTCAAAGCTGGGCGATGAACTGCAACATGAGCAACGGTTCTATCAGTATCGACGATGGCACCACCTCAAATCTTGCAACAGGTTCTTACACTCCCGACACATGGTTTACGCTTCGAATTGAGGCGAACCTTACACTTGGATTATGGGAAGCATTTGTTGATGGGAACTCCATCGGTATCTGGTTGAACGGAATAGGAACAATTGCTTCGTTAGACCTATACCCACTTCTAGGACATAGCTTCTATGTAGATGACGTTATGTTTGATCACCAAACGGTAACACTTTCAAACCTCAATGCCACAGCAGGCGGATTGAACATGGGAGGAAATATTGCCGGATTGAATGTAAATCCAACGGTTACTGTGGTAAATGCCGGAATAAACGACATTACATCTTTTGACGTTACATTGGATTACAATGGAAACCAGTACAACGAGGTTGTTTCAGGTATCACATTGACTTCGTTGAACTCTTACGAAGTAACATTTACATCTGCGATTCCTTTGGCTGCGGGTGCAAATACGGCTACAGCGACAGTTTCAAACGTAAACGGTGGAACGGATGACGATTCTTCAGATGACGCCAACACAATTGCTGTGAATCCTGTAGTTCCTGCTCCGGGAAAAGTGGTGGTTGGAGAGGAAGGAACAGGGACATGGTGTGGATGGTGTCCGCGTGGAGCTGTTTACATGGACTTGTTCGCAGCTGAATACGGTCAGTATTGGGCAGGAGTTGCTATTCACAACGGAGACCCCATGGTTGTTTCTACGTACGATTCAGGAATTGGTGGATTGATCAGTGGATATCCAAGCGCATTGGTTGATCGCGTTGGAGATGTGAATCCATCGCAGATGTCGAACGATTTCTTTACGCGTTTGCAAACAGCCCCAACGGCATTGATTTCGAACGATGCTACATGGGACCCATTGACACGTCAGCTTTCCGTTACCGTAAGCGCAAACTTCCAGGCGGCTGCTAACAGCAACTACCGATTGGCTTGTGTACTTACAGAAGACGGAGTTACAGGATCGGCTTCAGGATATGCGCAAGCAAATTACTACGCGGGTGGAGGTAGCGGTGTGATGGGAGGATACGAAAGTCTTCCCAACCCAGTTCCTGCTGCGCAAATGGTATACGATCATGTAGCGCGTGCGATAGAACCATCATTTTTGGGAGATAACACAG
Organism: Crocinitomicaceae bacterium; assembly: GCA_030830385.1. GTDB lineage: Bacteria > Bacteroidota > Bacteroidia > Flavobacteriales_D > Crocinitomicaceae > UBA4466. The sequence continues at coordinate 2,047 of JAURNA010000060.1, forward strand.
TTTTCCCGGCAACGGTGAATATTGGTGAAACTCACTCAGGAACGTACTCATTCACACTACCGGTAGAATGGAACGAAGCGAACATGCACATCATTGGAATGATGATAGACAATCAGGGATTGATCGATAATGCTACTGTCTCGACGATCCCGGGATCAGGTGCAGGAATTGACTGTCAGGTTTCCGAAGCACGTTTCAACATTTTCCCAAACCCGGCGAAAACAGCTGCCGTTTTGGAAATCATTACAGACAACCCAACGCAAGTTGAGGTACGTTTGATCGATATGTCAGGAAAAGTGCTTACAGAACGCAATTACGGATTCGTGAGTACTACCTCAACCGTTCAGTTGAATACATTGGATCTTCAGTCTGGAGTTTACCTCGTGGAAGTAACCATGGATGGTAAGCGTAAAACAAGACGAATGGTTGTTCAATAAAATTGATTAGTTGATCCGGAGGAAGGGGAGCGAACTGTCGGGTTGTTCCCTTTTTTATTTTGGTAGGACATGATCACAGTTCAATGCGACACGTAGTACGAACTACATTCCTTCTACCACTAATTAGTCAACGCTCAAAAGACCAAAATCACGTATTTCGACGAGGATTGGTGGGCGCTTCTGTTGTTGGAGCCGATGGAGAAGTAATTCAGGTAAAGGTTGAGAGAGGACGTGAATTATTGCGTGCCAAGTGCCCTTATTTCACTCCCCCTTAGATACATGTGTACTACTGTTGAAATGTGCCAAAAAGAAGATGTGGAGAACATGATCCGCTTAATATACGAAGGTATTCTGGCCCTCAAATCAGGTCAATTTTTTAAGTACATTGACTAGTAGAACGAAATTAATACATATCTTTAGTGAACGAAAACTTAATAAAAAGAACATTTATGAAACAAAAATTATTATCAGTTTTATTGATTGCTCCTGCTATATCTTTTGCACAGACTACGGTGTTTACTGAAAATTTCGACAGTTACAACGATGGTGATTGGGCAGCAGTAGTTTCGCCCATAATGGATTCCTGGAATGGAACGACTGGAGCGCCACCCGATTGTCAGGTGACGAATGCTGAGTCAAACAGCGCTCCAAACGCTATCGATATTAACGGTCCTGTTGGTGGAGGAACGATTGATGCACTTGTTATCTTCCCTTCGGATTACACATCTGGAGCTTATTTATACTCCATGAAAATGAAAGTGGCTGCGGGCAATGGTGCTTACATCAACGCTCAGGCGAGTTCAACTCCCGGAGTTGCTTGGATGTGTGAGGTTTACTTTTTACAAAATGGAACTGGTTATGTTTTGGGAGGTGGCGACTCAATCAGTTTTACGTACACAAATGACGCTTGGATTGATGTTGAAATTCGTGCGAATCTAGATGTAGATTCAGGTGAGGTCTTCATTGAGGGAACATCAGTTTCTACATTTTCATGGTCTCAATCCTGGGGTGCTGTAAATCTTTATTCTGCTGCTGGTGACAATGAGTCTTGTCAATACTGGGTGGATGATATCTCTTTGGAACAATGTATCTTCAGTACTGCAACGTCTACAAATGGAGCAACAATTACTGCAGATATGTCTGGTGCTGCTTACCAATGGATCGATTGTAATACAATGAGTCCAATTGCTGGTGAGACGGGTCAGTCATTTACTACAACTGCCAACGGAAGTTATGCAGTTATTATTGATGGATGTGGAACGATTGATACCTCTGCATGTGTTGATATTTGTATCTTCAGTACTGCAACTTCTACAAATGGAGCAATAATTACCGCAGATATGTCTGGTGCTGCTTACCAATGGATCGATTGTAATACAATGAGCCCAATTGCCGGTGAGACGGGTCAGTCATTGACTACAACTACCGACGGAAGTTATGCAGTTATTATTGATGGATGTGGAACGGTTGATACTTCTGCGTGTGTTGATATGACGTATTGGGGAGTTGAAACTCAGGATTTGAATCCTGACATTAATGTTGTTCCAAACCCAACTACGGGTAATTTTACGATTACCTATGCGGACATGAACATGTCGAACGCTCGTGTGGTTATTGTTGACGTATTGGGTAGTATCGTTTACCAATCGAACGCTTCAGTTATTGGCAACGGATCCTTGGATTTCAATTTGAATTTAGACAATGGTGTTTATTTCGTTACTTTCAAAGAAGGTAATGCGAAGTTGACAAAAAGAGTTGTAGTTAGAAAGTAATTACAATTCGATGAATATTGAAAGAGCGGCGTTAGTCGCTCTTTTTTATTCCTAATTTTGAGCCATGAAATGGATCGGCAAGCGAATTAGTTTTGTGGATGATAAGGCACGAACAACCATTGTTATTTATCCGGATAGTGTGGGATGGATCAATGCCACGATGGGCGCGTGGTTTGCCATGTGGATCGCAATCGGAGCTACATTGAGTTGGGCCTCCTTTGCATTGAATCTTACCGGTCAGGAAAAGCTGATCATTGTGGTATTCATGGTGTTTTGGCTCTATTATGCGGTTCGCGTGGGAAGAGCATTTTCCTGGTTGATGTGGGGCAAAGAACTACTGAAAATCGACGAGGTAAGCCTCACTTATAAGAAGTCGGTTAAGACCTATGGAAAGGCAAATGAGTATTACCTGGAAAATATCACCAAAGTGAGAATGGTTGCACCCAAGGAGCGTTCGTTGCAGGCTTCCTGGGAAAGTTCACCATGGGTGAGGGGCGGAGAGCGACTCGAATTTGATTACATGGGGAAGGTCATCCGTTTTGGCCGTAAGTTGGAAAAACAAGATGCCGAATTGCTTTTTAAACTGATCACTAAGCGTATCGATGAGCGCATTCGCCAGGCAAAGAAAAAACAAGTGGCTCAATAATTCTTCTCCATTTTGAAGTGCTGAAGAACCCCAAACAAAAGGTGCGTTTCTTCCTTTAGAGTATACCCGATATGCTCGTAAAAATCCACAGCGTAATCACGTGCTTGAAGCATCATTTTCAAATCACCGCGCTCTTGGGAAGCATTTTCACAAGCATCCATAATGAGTCTGCCATATCCCTTTCCGCGATAAATATCATCCACAGCAACAAAACGTACCTGTCCGGTTATTTCATCGGCCTGATCCAAACGAGCAATTGCGCAAATCCGATCATTTTCAAACAATGCGAAATGCACTCCGATAGCATCCAATTCGTTGCGCTCACTTCCCCTGGGTTGATCCAGAGGTTCCCGTAAAATACGATACCGCAAATCGTAGTACATATCCCATTCTTCATCAGTTTCAGGAGATCGGATTTCCATGCGATTGAAAAATTACTGAGGTAATTCGTTTGGTTTTTACACCGTCAATGATTTCTTCCCGAATGAGGGATTTCGCTTCAGGTTTATCCATCACCTGATCGATTGATAAAACTGCACCCGCAGGAACATGTTGATCTCTCATGGCCGCGAGAAAATCATCAGAGTGCCAGGTACGGATGGCTGCATCCAGATAACCGAACAATTCACTTCGGTACCTTACACGATTCTGCACAGTGTTAAAACGAGAATGGGTTGGAAGCTCTTCTAAGCCAAGGATAAAACAAAGACGAGCAAAGTGCATGTCAGAACCAATTGCCAATGTGATCACTTGTTCGTCCTCTGTTGTGAACAATTCACCGTAAGGTGCAATGTTCGGATGCAAACTTCCCATACGTTCGGGAACTTGTCCTGTCATCAGGTAGTTGGATGCTTGATTTACCAAATTCGAAACGGCCGCATCATAGAGAGAAACGGATAAAGAACTGCCCTGACCTGTTTTTTCTCGTTCATACAACGCAAGGAGAACAGCTTCCTTTAAATGGTGTCCGGCGAGAACATCCACCATGGCTACAGGCATTTTCACCGGCCCACTTTCCCGGGTTCCGTTGATGGACATAAAGCCACTTTCCGCCTGGAGTATCAGGTCATAAGCCACACGATCACTATGTTGGCCGTATCCATTGATTTTTCCAATGATCAATCGAGGATTTTTCTTCAAAAGAACGTCATCTTCTATCCCAAATTTCTCTGCATCTCCTCTTTTGAAATTCGACAATAGAATATCCGCAGAGGAAATCAATTCGAAAAAAATACTGAGATCATCCGGTTGTTTGAGATTGAGAGGCCGGTATTCTTTTTTGTAATTGATGCTGGAGAAGTAGGCTGAAATCGTTTTATCCGAAGGCTCAACGGGTAGTTTCCAACTGCGTGTGACATCCGGATGATTGGGATGTTCTACTTTGATTACACGCGCTCCCAATTCTGCGAAGAACATGCCAACACTGGGCCCGGCCAGAACCGTACTGACATCAATTACGGTTAATCCCTTCAAAGGTTCGTTCATACGACTCAACTCAAAAACCGAAGATAATAAATCGCGTTCGGCCAGCCGAAATTTTTCTTTCTTTTGCAAGCATGGAGAAAATTGAATTCGTTCGTCAACAAGTCGCTTCTTCCAATGCCTCCGAAACGGTAATTGTCAACGTCTTGAAATTGCTCGATTCCGGGGCAACCGTTCCATTCATTGCACGCTATCGAAAGGAGCAAACGCGAGGCTCGGATGAGGTGCTGATCGCTCAAATTCGGGATGAAGCAGCTCGTTATGATGACATCACAGCTCGACAAAAGACCATTATCGACGCGATTGTTGAACAGGGAAGAATGAACGATCACCTGCGGGAACGAATTCTGAATTGCTTTCACAGTTCACAGCTGGAGGACTTATACATGCCCTACAAGCAAAAGCGATTGACGCGTGGAGAAAAAGCAAGAAAACGGGGATTGGAACCGCTTGCGAAAATGATCATGTCTCAGCGAGGTGGAGATCCGTTTGTAATGGCCGATCGTTTTGTAAAGGGTGAAATTGTTGATGAGGACGAAGCGATTGCCGGAGCCAAAGATATCATTGCCGAATGGATAAGTGAAAATGCGACGCTTCGGGATCGATTGCGACAGCAGTATGAGCACCATGCCGTACTTCGTTCCAAAGTGGTAAAAGGCAAAGATCAGGAAGGAGAAAAATACAAGGATTACTTTGATTTTACACAATCACTCAGCAAGTGCCCATCGCATCGGTTTTTGGCCGTTTTACGTGCTTCAAAAGAAGGTTTTTTGTCGGTAAAAGCACGCCCGGATGAAGAAAGAGCGATGGAGCAGGTGCGCCGATTTTTTGTCAAGTCAAACGATGATTGCGGAGATATCGTAGGCGCTGCCTGCGACGATGCCTATCGAAGATTGCTTCGTCCGTCGCTGGAAAATGAAGCGCTTTCTTCAAAGAAAGAGCAAGCGGATAAAGAAGCGGTAGAGGTCTTTGCCAAAAACCTTCGTCAGTTATTGCTGGCGTCTCCGGTAGGCGCAAAACGAACACTCGCGATTGATCCGGGATTTCGTACGGGGTGCAAGGTCGTCTGCCTGGATGAATCAGGGAAATTACTCACCAACACGACGATCTATCCACATCCCCCTCAAAAAGAAGCGGCAAAGGCCAAAGCGAAATTATCGCAGCTTGTTGAAGCTTATAAGATTGACTGCATTGCAATCGGCGATGGTACGGCGGGGCGAGAGACGGAATCATTGGTAAAGCATATTCGATTTTCGAAAGAAGTGACCGTGTATTCGGTCAGGGAGGACGGAGCTTCTATCTATTCGGCGAGCAGCATTGCACGCAAAGAGTTCCCGGATTATGATGTTACGGTTCGTGGCGCTGTTTCCATCGGGAGACGATTGATGGACCCATTGGCAGAATTGGTGAAAATTGACCCCAAGTCAATTGGGGTAGGGCAATACCAGCACGATGTTAACCAACAACTGCTGAAAAATGCGCTCGACGATGTGGTGATTTCATGCGTGAATTCCGTCGGAGTCGATATCAATACAGCATCGCCTTATTTGTTGAGTTTTGTCTCGGGATTGGGACCATCACTTGCTGATAACATTGTAAAATACCGGGATGAAAACAAGGGAATTCATTCACGAGAAGAACTAAAGAACATTCCTCGCCTGGGCGAGAAGGCCTTTGAACAATGCGCCGGATTTATTCGAATTCGGGAAGGAGAAAATCCACTGGACAATTCATCGGTTCACCCCGAGAGTTACG
>JAURNA010000061.1 GCA_030830385.1 Crocinitomicaceae bacterium
GTTCTCGGCTCGTATGTTTGAACCTTGAACGTCATTTACAAGTAAATATACAAGAATATACTATTAACGATCAACCAAAACAGAGAGGATTAGGAGGTTCTCGGCAGATACATAGAGTGATATCGTAGCCTAGGTCATAACCAGTTGAGCCTTGAGGAATTGTACACCTTTGATTTTTGCCTTCAAGGGTTAGCCAAGCATCAGGAAGCCATGGGCCTTGATCTGTATTGAGCAATGATATTTTTCAATGTTCTCCCAATCGGTATATTCTTGACCCCATTTGGGATGGGTTACAGTTCTTATTTTCTCAGTGGTTAGCGTTTCGTACAAATCTTCAGGTTGCTCAGAATTTGGAGAATCTTTGAACAGGTTTTTGAAAAACTCAATTATACTCTTTCTACTGTGGGCATCATTGCATAGAACAAGCAGCTATAACCTATAGGTCAATACTTGTGGATATAAACCAGAAGTTATATCTCTATTGTGTGTTTATGGATAAATCTAGTGGATCTAATGGACGATTAATGTTTTTGATGTGTTTGAGTGTAAATTTCTGTTGTTGCACTGCTATGTATGCTCCCCAGAAACTAGCGGTGAAGAAATACGGTAAGGGCATTCTAATACAAGACTGGGAACCGTGATCGGTGAGCCACCGCAGGCAGTAAGAAAATCATTGCGAAAAAGGCAAAAAGTAAGGTGTGGGAGTGAGAACTTCTCCGATTTCATGTTTTGCGGAGAGGAGAGAACTTGAGGCAGAATTGACGAAACTGTCAATTGGGAGTTCGAACCTCAAGAATGAATGCGGTATTCGCCCCAATCCCGTAACTGATCAAGGTTTTGAAAGGCATAAAAAAGGAGAAACCAACAATTTTGATGATTTCTCCTCTAAAGTGCGCACGAGAGGATTCGAACCTCCACGAGCTTGGCTCACCACCCCCTCAAGATGGCGTGTCTACCAGTTTCACCACGTGCGCAACTCGTACTTTTTTCCGTTGGGCAACCCGGTCGTTTCCGGGTGCTGTTCCAATGGAGGAATGCAAATATAGTGGATTTATTTACTAAAAAAAGCGGTGCATAGCATCCCTCTGTAAAATTTGAAAGGATGTTCTGCCTGAGAATTACTTTTTGAATTTCAGATTGGTCGTGTCCGCGACGAACGATTTCAATTCGATGGCCGTTCGTTATCGTTGTTGATTGTACCATCTTGTGTACGATACGGCTCAAAAACAGAACAGCACATGCACGAATTGGTTTCATAGGCCGGGTTTGTGCGGAAACGAATGTAATCGGTACCGGGACGGGATTGTCAAAGGTTATTTATTTCTGAACCCAGTGAATACTGCCACGAAAACAATCGCTGTTTTCAAATCATCTTCCAATGTTTCGAATTCCACATCGACATTCCAACGTTCAAAATCTCCGGAGAATACAGTTCGAATCGTGCCGTCTGCATCTCCCGAAACGTCCCAGCGCTCGTAATCGTCGTTGAAAGTCGTTCGAACCCGAATGGTTTTACCGTGACCTTTGATCTCCCAACTATCGAACGTGTTGGAGAATACTGTATGCATCTTAACATGACTACCTACTTCCCAACTGTCCCAATCTTCACGAAAAGTGGTGCGGATGGAGCATTCATCGTAATTCCAGTTGTCCCAGTCGTTTGAAAAGGCAACGCGAAATCGTTCACCGTCAAAATCCCATTGTGTATAATCGTCTGTAAATGTCGTGCTGAGTCGTTGACCGAAGCCAAGTGAGCTGATTGCAATCGAAATCAGCAATACTGTTGTCTTCATGGTTATAAGATAACGTTTGTTTCTTTATCAAATCGTTTGTACGATATAAAAACTGCACCAACTGCCAGGGTTACCATGACACCAAAGCTGAGGAGCAATAAACCGACGTCAAGTGTTTCTGCGATGAGTTCTTTTGTGGCAAGAACGATATTTACGACCGGAATCGCTGCGGTGATTTCATTCAGTTCAATACCCGGGAAGAAACCGATCATGGCGGGTAAAACCATTACGATATTAAGAGGTGTGATGATGCTCTGTGCTTCCTTAAAACTCTTGGCATATACCGCTACGGGAATCATTACGCCTGCAAAAAAGACGGTAAGAGGAAAGAGAAGCCCGTAAAGCATCAGGACAAACTTCGGACTCAATATGCTGTGAGAAACGGCAAGCAGTTCTTTGTCTTTTACGAGGTCGAGGACTTCTATGGAGAGGAATAATCCGAGCAAAGCAAAAGAAGATGCTAGCAACCCGGAAAGAACAACCACCCCCATTTTTCCGAAGAGAATCTGCCAGCGGGCAACGGGTGTCGTGAGCAAGGTTTCAAGGGTTCCACGTTCTTTTTCACCGGTAAACAGATCGATTGCCGGATACATACACCCCAGAAATCCAAACGCGATGAAGATGTAGGGAAGAATTCCACCGGCAAGCTTTCCAATCATTTCTTTATCGGAAGCGACATTGTTGTACGAAACATCCAGGGGGGTGAGCTCTTCCTGATTCAATTCCATTTCGATGTATCGCTCCTGTTTAGCGATTTCTTCAATGGCCTCCAGGTAGGCTTCGGCCCGATTCACCATTCCGAAGTCGGTGCCGTTGTAATAGACTTTTACCGACGCGGGCTTGTGTTCTGTGAGTAAGGCATCAAAGTTGTCCTCGATGACAATTCCGATTTGAAGGCTGTCTTTGCGAAGGTCTTCGATCATGGAGATTGAATCGCCATACTTGTTGATTTCTTTTGTGCCGAGTTTTGCCGGAAGAGTATCCCACTTTTCCGTCAAGTAGCTGTCCGCGGGCCCTACAAACCCAATTTGAACGATTTTTTTTGCTGCTTTTTCGTTGAATGACTCAGAAACGCCAACAAATACATTGAGAATAATCGGAAAGATGAGTACGGGAATTACCAGCATCATTATGAGCGTTCTCCGATCTCTTAACGTGTCTTTGAGTTCTTTTTTGAATAGTGTAAAAATCATGCTTCCACCGTTTTCGATTCGTTCACAATTCGAATAAATTCTCCTGTGAGGCTTTTCTCCTGCATGGACGATCTGAAGTAATCCATTGAGCCGTTGAACAGTATTTTGCCTTTGTGGATGATCGCCATATCATCGCACAATAAGTCAACCTCACTCATGATGTGGCTGGAAAATATCACAGTTTTGCCTTGGTTCTTACAATCGCGAATCAACTGAATAATGTTTTCCGCGGTAATTACGTCCAAACCACTCGTAGGTTCATCGAAAATAACAACCTCAGGATCATGAATCATGGTCCGGCAAATCGAAACTTTTTGCTTCATTCCTGTCGAAAGCTTTCCAATTCGTTTCCCCTGAAAATCGTGCATATCCAGAAGGTCGTACAATTTGTTCCTACGCTCAATTGTCGTTTCTTTGGGAATCGAGTAGAGGTCTGCGAAGTATTGAATCAATTCGTTGGGAGTGAGACGCGCATACAGCCCGGTGGACCCCGTTAGGAACCCCATTTTCCTGCGTGCTTTCTGCGGTTCTTCCACGGCATTAATCCCTGCAATTTCAATGGATCCTTCTGTAGGTTTAAAAATCGTGGAGAGCATACGAAGAGTCGTTGTTTTTCCCGCTCCGTTCGGACCCAACATCGAAAAAACGCGTCCGGGTCGACATTCGAATGAAACCCCGTCAACGGCAACTGAGGCTGAATCATGGGTATTTAATTCTTTGCGTTGTTGTCGATTCAGGGCAAATTCCTTTCTCAGGTTTTGAACTTTGATCAATTTGAATGTGTTTTTGTTGGCTTAAACGATATAAAAATACGAACTTTCCGTTGTGGCGTACAATCAATATCTACAGGAACGGATTCATTCTCTTTTAAACGAAAAGAAAGTACCATTTATCGCGAAAAAGATGATGGGAGGACTGTGTTATATGATAGATGACAAAATGTGCCTGGGAATTGTTGGCGACGACATGATGGCACGCGTTGGTCCGGATGCATACGAATCATTATTGTCAAAAGAACACGCGCGTGAAATGAACTTTACCAAACGTCCGATGAAAGGGTATTTATTCATAGCCCCGGAAGGAATCGACTTTGAGAGTGATCTGGAGTTTTGGGTGGATCGCTGTTTGGAGTTCAATCCGCAGGCGAAATCATCCACAAAAAAGAAGTAAAACGAGCAAACTACTGTTTGTAGAAAGGAAGTTTAACGACCTGAGCTTTGACGGGTTTGTTTCGGATTTCAACGAAGACTTCACTATCCACTTCATGATTTCCCATGTTCACGTACCCTAAACCGATGCCTTTTTTCATAGAAGGCGACATGGTTCCGGAAGTTACTCGTCCGATTGTCTCGCCTCCTTTATTGAGGATGGGGTAGTCATGACGTGGAATTCCGCGGTCGATCATTTCGAAGGCAATTAGTTTACGGCTGACACCTGCCTCTTTTTGTTCGGCGAGGAAGGATTTGTCAACGAAATCCGCGTCTTTTCCAAGTTTGGTAATCCATCCCAACCCGGCTTCCAATGGGGAAGTAGTATCATCAATGTCGTTCCCATAGAGGCAAAAGCCCATTTCGAGGCGAAGGGTGTCACGAGCTGCTAATCCGATGGGTTGAATCCCAAATTCTGCACCGGCTTCCAAAACGTTCTCCCAAACCTGCGCAACTTCATCGTTTTTGCAATAAATCTCAAATCCACCGCTTCCTGTGTATCCGGTTGCAGAGATAATCGCGTTTGGGATACCGGCGAAATCGGCCACCTCAAAGTGATAGTATTTGATGGCCGAAAGGTCGATTGAACTCAACGATTGCATGGCTTCAACTGCTTTTGGTCCCTGAATCGCCAATAAAGAGTATTCATCGGAAAGATTGCGCATGTCTGCATCCATGTCGTTGTGCGATGAAATCCAATCCCAATCCTTTTCGATATTTGATGCATTGACAACGAGCAGGTATTCCGCTTCCTTGATTCGATAAATGATGAGGTCGTCGACAATTCCACCTTTTCCATTCGGCATGCAGCTATACTGCGCACGCCCAACGGTTAACGCAGAGGCATCATTGGAACTGATTTTCTGAATCAAATCCAAAGCGCCCGAACCCGAGATTAAAAATTCTCCCATGTGAGAAACGTCAAATACTCCGACACCCGTTCGAACAGTTTCATGCTCGGTATTTACACCGGCATATTGGACGGGCATTTCATATCCCGCAAAAGGAACCATTTTTCCTCCGTGAGCGATGTGTTGATCGTGAAGAGCTAAACGTTTCATGGACTTAATTTTGAGAGCAAATTTAACACTAAAGACGTTCGGATTACATCCCTTCGGAAATTGCATCTCCCAATTCTTGTCCAACGAGGGTTCCTATCGCGATACCCATTCCTCCTAATCGAACGCCGCAATACACATTTCTCCGAATTTCTTTAAGGATTGGACGTTTCGACCCGCCCACTCCCATAACGCCCGCCCAGCGCATGGAAATCGAAATTTCACGGTTCGGAAGAATCACTTCATGAAGAAATTTTTCGAGGTTTCTCATGATGAAATCAGTCGTGATCATTTCCGTGGTAGTTTCACCTTCTTTGTCCAAATTCCGACCACCGCCCAGTAAAATTCGATTGTCTATGTTGCGGAAGTAGTAATATCCCGTCTGGTAGTGGAACGTGCCTTTTACCGCCAGATCGCGAATGGGCTCAGTAATCAATACTTGTGCCCTTGCGGGGCTCACGTCTTCCTCCGGCAGGAGATGCCGGGCAAATCCATTGGTGCAAATAGCGACTTTTTTGCAGTGCAAAATGCCGAGGTTCGTCTCAATTGAGATGTTGTCAGAATCGCTGTGAACCGATAGTGCATGCACTCCAAACAAGACGCGAATATCAACTGAAGTTACCTGTTGATAGAGGGAGGTATTCATCTTTCCTGTGTCGATCTGCCCCTCAAGAATGTTCCGGATGCTGGTTTGTATGCCTTGAAAACCAAAGACATCTCCAACGGAATCATCTACGCGGTATACATCAGATTCTCCTGTAATACACTTTATCCGGTAATTGTACTCGTCCAGATGGGGCACTACTGCTTCAAAAACGGTTATTTCTTGCTCAGTAATTAAATCCCACGATCCGTTCGGTTGAAAATCAATTGCTGCATCGCCGTGTGCCTTTCGCAATGCCCGTAGGCCTTTCCATCTCATTTCTACCGTTTCCCACACCACTTCAGGACCGAACGTATTCATGTCATCAAATAATTCCGTAGCGCTGCCAAAACAGGCAAAACCAGCGTTTTTCGTGGATGCACCACTTGGTAAGAGACCACGTTCGATAACAACAATTTTCGCTTTGGGGTTTCTGCGGCGAAGTTGAAGTGCTGTGTTGTATCCGACAATGCCCGCGCCGATAATCACGAAATCCACGTCAAACGAATAGTTCTTTCGTTCCCAATAACTCCAATGTTCAATACTCTGCATACGCGAATTCCTGTTGTTCCGATATTCGAAGTGTGAACTCAAATTTATAACCAATTCTCAGACCCATTGCACTTGCCAATGATCAAAATAGCGGCATTTTACGATTTGCGTTTCGCCCATGCCTGTTTTAAAGGATTTGAACTATTTTCGCGATATTTGTTAAAAGTATGTTCCATTTTAAACCCATTCTGTAACAGGTTGTACAGAGTTACGTTTAAATGACTACAATATGAGGTATTCCCTGCTTACCATTGTGCTTCTCGCGTCGGCGTTTGCCTGGTCGCAAAACATGGATTTTGCCTTTCGGGGAAAGATTGATAATTTCGACCTGGGTAAAAAAGAAGGAGGTGTTACCATCGCTCTGGTACAGGGAGGCAGCACCGTTTCGTCGGTAACAAGTGCATCGAACGGAAAATACTTGTTGAAAGGAAACTGTGATCTCAAGCAGCCGTTTGAAGTCGTTTTCTCGAAGGCAGGCTTCGTGGGCAAAAAGGTATACTTCGATTTCTCAAAAATGAACCCGGAAGATGCGCCCGCTTCCGAGGAGTTCAGCCCCGTTGAAGACTTAAGCATCGAAATATTCAAGGAGCGCGAAAACGTTTACTTTAGCTTCCTCAGTTCTGAGCCGGTTGCTAAGTTTGACTGGAACCCGAACCAATTGCAACCCCGACTGGATGCCGTGGCTTCGAACAAGATGAAGTCGAGGATCAACGACCTGCTTACAAAAGCCGAAAAAGACAAGGCAAAATTAGAGGCAGACTACCTGGCCGCCATTCGTGTAGCGGATGCAGCTTACGATACACAGGATTACGAAAAAGCACTTGGCAAATACGAAGAAGCGCAGAGATATAAGCCGACAGAGCCACATCCCGCTCAACGGATCAATGAAATAGATGCATTGCTTCAGGCACAAAAAGAAAAGAATCTCCAGGATCAGCAAGCGAATGCAAACTACGACGCGGCGATTAAGGTGGCAGACGAACTTCGCGATGCAGGAAACCTTGAACAAGCCGTAACCAAATATCGGGAAGCAACGAGCATGAAGCCGGATAAACAATATCCGAAGGATCAAATACAGGCTTTAAACGATCAAATCGCTGCAAACAAGAAAGCAAAAGAAAATCAGGAAAAATACGATGCGGCCGTAAAGGCAGGAGATCAATTCATGAAGCAGAACAGTCTCCGGGCGGCGCGTGACAAATTTACCGAAGCATCTTCGTTGAAACCCAACGAGCAATATCCGAAAGACAAACTCGCAGAAATCGAAGGGAAAATGAGGGAGCTCGAAGAAAAAGAAGCTCTCAAGAAGAAGTACGACGATGCAATTGCGGCAGCTGATGCGGCCTTCGCTTCCGGAGA
>JAURNA010000062.1 GCA_030830385.1 Crocinitomicaceae bacterium
CAAAGTACTGTTGTCCGTGCCCCTCAGTAACATCGCGCAACGCCCGGGTTGAGGAGAGGTTGGAAACCGTATTGCCCGGAGTTTGACTAAGGACGTAGTCTCCAACGGCTACAAGTGTATATTCTTCGCCAAACATGCTTCCGTCTTCACACACAAACGCGAGGCGGTCCACATCGGGATCCACCGTGATTCCGAGATCGGCTTTCGTTTCCTGAATTTTGTCGGAGAGGTCCGTAAGGTGCGCTGGAAGCGGCTCCGGATTGTGTGGAAAATGACCGGTCGGCTCGCAGTAAAGTTGCGTAATATTGGAAACACCTAATGCCTCCAGCATGGATGGAACGAAAATACCTCCGGTTGAATTTACAGCGTCAACAACGATAGAAAAATCGGCTGCACGAATGGCATCGACGTCCACCAGTGGCAAGTCCAAAATGGCCTGAATGTGTTTCTCAAGGTAGGTGTCATCTGATCGAACGGTTCCGAGATCGTCTACTTCTGCAAACGAGAATGCTTCTTCTTCTGCGATCCTGAGGAGTGTTTCTCCTTCTTTCCCTGAAATGAATTCACCTTTGTTATTGAGCAATTTCAGCGCGTTCCATTGTTTCGGGTTGTGACTCGCTGTAAGGATAATTCCTCCATCGGCCCGTTCCATGGGAACGGCAATTTCAACGGTCGGTGTTGTGGATAACCCCAGGTCCACGACGTCAATTCCGAGTCCAGTGAGTGTGGAAACAACTAAGTCGGAGACCATTTTTCCGGAGAGACGCGCATCCCGACCGATAACGACGGTACATTTTTTATCCGGATGTTGAGATTGAAGCCACGTTCCGTAGGCGGCTGCAAATTTTATGGTATCTACCGGTGTAAGCCCCTGTCCAACGGGACCTCCAATTGTTCCTCGGATTCCTGATATGGATTTGATTAATGTCATAACGAAGCGTTAAAGTGATCGTTTGAGTCCGATCATTTTCAGGCACGCGACGGCACACTCAGTGCCTTTGTTTCCGTGCTTACCTCCTGATCGATCGATGGATTGTTGAAGGTTGTTGTCTGTGAGTACACAAAAGCTAACCGGAAGGTTGTGCTTGAGGGTTACATTCATGATTCCCTGAGTTGCCCCTTCGCATACAAAATCGAAGTGACGTGTTTCTCCCTGAATTACCACACCGATTGCCACCAGGCCGTCGTATTTATTGGTTTCACACATCCACTGGCATCCAAGGGGAAGTTCAAAGGTGCCGGGAACATGAACTACATCGATGTTTTCTTCTTGTACACCGTTTTCCATAAGTGCGTCTACCGCACCTTTCAATAGGTTGCCGGTAATGGAATCGTTCCACTCTGAAACAACAATGCCGATATTCAAATCGGCACCATCCGGAATTGTTTCCTTCTTGTAATCAGACAGATTTCTGTGTTCTGTCGCCATGAATTACTTTGTCTTTTTGTTCGCAGAACGAGCGATGTATTTCTCGATCTGCTTGGAAGAAGCGAATGCCGGGTAGTCGTCGCGAATGCGTTCGTAACATTCCGTCGCTTTTTCAAAGTTCTTAATTTCCTCTGCGCAGAGTCCGGCTTTGAAGAGATACATCGGAGTCGTAAGGTCATAGGCCTGCATATCGGCAGCTTCCAGGTATTGATTCGCAGCTTTTTCATACTTTTCCATTTCCGCGTAACAATCTGCCTGAAGACCAACGGCCATGACACGTGCATACGAGTCTTCAAGTTCAACGCCTTCCAATTCTTCGAGTGCCTTCTTGAATTCTCCCTTGTTCATCAACTGGCGGGCATACACGAACTGTGCAATCTCACCTCCCACATGACCATCGTACTTTTCCTTGTGCCCACGAAGCTCATCGAGAGCTACTTGCGAGGAATCAACAGCGGCATAATTCAATCCAACCCAGTATTTATCTTTTGACTTTTCCGTTTTGGGAACCGTCACAAACTGACGGTACAAAAAGTAGCCGAGTACGAGCAAAACGAGTGCGCCAACAACGGTAGAAATCAGCCGAAGCTTCTTGTTGGTCTTGAATTGATGTTTTATGTCTTCTCCTGTGATATCTTCGATCATGAGTACTTTTTTAAGCGAGGCAAAAATAGACTTTTTTTTTGATAAAATGAGTCTTGCAAAATGGGTCCTGAAGGAATTCAATTAATTTTGTTTAGATGCATTTGGAAAAGCTACATCTTGTCAATTTTAAGAACTACGAAGAGGCAGAATTCTCCCTGTCAAATGGGATCAATTGCTTTGTGGGTAGAAATGGCTCCGGTAAAACGAATATTCTGGACGCAGTACACTATTTAAGTATGTGTAAATCGTACATGAATACGATCGATCGCCAAAATATTCGCTTCGACCAACATTTCTTTGTCATTCAGGGAGATTGGGCACTCAACGGACAGTCCGTTTCGATTCATTGTGCGGTGAAAGCGGGTGCGAAAAAGGTGTTTCGTCGGAATAAAAAAGAGTACGAAAAGCTCGCGGAGCACATTGGGCAGTTTCCTGCCGTGATGATTTCTCCGTACGATCGCGACCTTATTTCCGAAGGAAGTGAGCTGCGGAGAAAATGGATGGACGGGATCATTTCGCAGTTCGATCGCAACTATTTATACAATTTACAGAAATACGGCAAGGTTCTCTCTCAAAGAAATGCTCTTTTGAAGCACATGGGTGAGCATCGCTTGTTTGATTCTGAGTCCATTGAAATCTGGAACGTTCAATTGGTTGAATTGGGAAATTGCATTTTTGAAAAGCGCAAGACGTTTGTCGAAGAATTCATTCCTGTGTTCCGGAAACATTACGAATCTATTGGTCATGTTGACGAGCAGGTTGCCATTGAATACCGATCTCAACTCTACGAAGGTGATTTTACCGAATTGCTGAAAGAATCGGAGAAAAAAGACGCCTATTCACGGTATACGAATGTCGGAACGCACAAAGACGATCTCGTTTTCAAAATAAAAGGGCACCGTGTAAAGAAATTCGGTTCTCAAGGGCAGCAAAAGTCATTTCTGATCGCGTTGCGTCTTGGACAATACGAATGGCTCAAACAACAATTGGAGGTAACGCCGGTGCTTCTCCTTGACGATATTTTTGATAAGCTGGATCACGTTCGGGTGGAGCGCCTGATGCAGTTGGTGGCCGATCAATTCTTCGGTCAGGTACTGGTGACAGATACCGATGAAGATAGGATTGAATCCTTGTTCAAAGCCGCGAATCTGGCATGCAATTTATACCGTGTTTCTGAGGGAGTTATTCGTCCTGTGAACCGCTGAATATGAAAAGTCGCCATTTTTGAGGCGGTAACGTTCACAAACCAGCCTTCCGTTCTGTTGATTTCGTTGAGGAATTCACCCACGAAAAAAAGGGATGCCTGATCGTCTTTCCCCCATGTCCGCCGAATCAGGTATATTCATGTACAAACGCCGGGTTGTATTGCACCATATTGCATTATCTTTGACGCATGAACGACCAAAAGCGTACATCGAATGAAGCACCTTTGAAGGATGTAATTGATCGGTTACTCAAGGCGTATGGTCTGGATTCGAAGATGAAAGAACTCGATGTAATCAATGGTTGGGAAGAGATGATGGGCACAGCTGTATTCAATCGAACGAAAAAAATTGAGATTCGCGGCAAGACACTTTATCTTACCATGGATTCATCCGTAATGCGGGACGAACTTGCGCATGGAAAGGTCATCATCATTGAGCGCGTTAACGAACGAGCAGGTTTTGAAATTATAACCGATATTTGGTTCGGCTGACTAGGGGAAAATCACAAATTTCTTACTGGAACCGTAGGCGTTGAAGTACCCGAGTGCACCATTGCTCCAGAAATAATCCGGATTGGCCGGAGCGGCACTATTCGTTTCTGTGAGCGTTTGTAACTCCGTGAAGTAGTCGTAAATCGTCTTGTCAACCGCGCGGAAGTCAATTTCCAAACTGTCTCCTTGCTTAAATGTACGTCCAAAAACAGGAAAGGTTACCATGTTGCCGTTTGTAAGGTCGTCATTCAGCAAAATCATATTTTCAATGCCACTTTTCACAGCGCCATTCACCGTATACTCTCCCTGGTAGAAATCACCGGGTGCAGCGGGATCTTGAAACACGAGAAAGGCAATGTATGTCGTATCGTCGGAAGATTCGCCTCCCTGAACTCCTCCTCCTATGGCTTGGGTGGATTGCTCAATGAAGATGTCGGATTGTGGAACGATGGCGTTGAGTTCACAGCTTGCTGAATATGTTACTCCGTTGTGTTCAACGTAAAGTGTGTATGTCGTGTTGAACTGCGGAATGTAATCGTGCAGTATATAGTTGCCATTGGAACTGTAAGGAACAACAGTTGCGTTTCCGGATTGATCCGTGATGGTAACACCGGCAGTTTCCACGATGGGCTCGCTTGAACTGCCGAAGTAACTTGCGGTTTCCGTAATGCGAACAAACACCATGCTGTCTTCTGCATTGTAATTGGCCTCAATGACCAATTTTGGACCTGCTTCGTTCAAATCTATGTCAATTTTTTTCTGACAAGCAGCGATAAGGGCTGTCATTCCAATAAAGAGTGCGAATTGTTTCATGCTACTTGAGTTTAAAGTTATAAGTGATGGAAGGCACAATTTTAAACAGGGCCGTTTGAATGGCTTCTGTTTCGCCCGTTTCCTGATTTTCCTGGAAGGTAATGGTGTAGGCATTTTCTCTTGCGTAGGCATTGTAGACGGAGAAGTTAAGATTGTGTGTAAACCGTTTCTTGTCTTTCATGTACCACGTGAGTCCCAGATCAAGTCTGTGGTAATCGGGGAATCGATACCCGTTTCTCTCGGTATAATACGGAACCGTTTCTCCATTGAGCGTGTATTTCCCGGATGGGAATGTAGCCGCATCTCCCGTGTAATAAACAAATGTTCCGGCTACTGCCAGATGTTGATTAATGCGGTACATGGCTACAACAGACAGGTCGTGAATTCGATCCTGACGTGCAGGGAATTCATTTCCATCGTTGATGTCGTCAAATTGACGAAGCGATCGCGACAATGTATATCCGATCCAACCTGTAAGGTTTCCTTTTTTCTTTTCGATTAGGAATTCAGCTCCGTAAGCCCTTCCGGATCCATACACAAGTTCACCTTCCACCTCGTTGTTGAGTACCAGGTCCGCTCCGTTCCGATAATCAATCTGATTCAACAGGTTTTTGTAGTAAACCTCTGTGGAAATGCGGTACATGTTGTCTTTTAAGTTGTGGTAGTATCCCACCGCAATTTGATCGGCAATTTGGGGCTTGATGTTGTTTGAGCTCGGAACCCAGATATCCGTAGGGCTCGATGTAGTTGAGTTGGACAATTGGTGCAGGTATTGATAGCTTCGGTTGTATCCGAGTTTTACCGAATTTTTCTCACTAATTACGTAGCTCATGGACAACCGTGGTTCAAGTCCGTGGTGATAATGAATGGTTTCCCAACGATCATACAGGGAATCGCTCACTATGTTGCCTTTTTCGTCAAATTCAAATGATTTTCCACCTACAAGATCGAATCCGGAATAACGCAGGCCGTACATGAGGTTGAATCGTTTCCCGATTTTCATGTCGTTTTGAACATATCCGGCAAGTTCAAGTGCATAGCGCTCATCGAGACGAATTTCGTTGAACGATTCATTGCTGGCCGTTAGTACGCCGGGTATGAAAGTGTGGTGCGTTCCGTTCACTCCAAACTTGATCGTGTTGTTCTTATTCACATACCATGAAAAGTCCTGTTTCAGATTCCAGTCCTGGATGGCTGAACTTACGCCGAACCCATCCTCAGAATCACCTACGGTAAACTGGTAGTTGAAATTACTATACACAACAGAGGTGTTCGAAAAGAGCTTGTCAGTAATGATGCGGTTGTATCGAATGGTACCCGTGGCATTTCCGTAATCAAAGCTGAACTGATCACCAAATCCGAAATCATCCCGTCCAAAATAGCCAGAAACAAAAATCCGGTCCTTGTCGGAAAGTTTGTAGTTCGCCTTTACATTGAGATCGTAGAAATATAACCGGGTGTTTTTGATGTTTTCGTCGCTGGAGAGTTTCAGGAACAGATCCAGATAACTACGACGACCGGAAATAATGAAGGAACCTTTCTCTTTTGCAATTGGGGCCTCTACTGCCAAACGAGAGGAAATCAATCCGATTCCACCGGAAATACCAAACTTCTTCAGGTTTCCATCTTTCATTTTCACATCCATTACCGACGAGGCCCGCCCGCCATACTCAGCAGGAATTCCCGATTTGTAAAGTGAAACATCTTTGATGGCATCCGAATTAAAGACGGAGAAAAAACCAAGAAGGTGCGAACCATTGTAAACCGTAGCTTCATCCAAAAGAACAAGATTTTGGTCGGTTCCTCCCCCTCGCACGTAAAAACCAGCATTTCCTTCACCTGCTGATTTCACACTGGGTGTCAGTTGTATGGTTTTTACAATGTCTTTTTCACCGAAAATAACCGGAATGGTTTCAATGTCCTTTGGGTCAAACTGTGTTACATTCATTCCTGAACCGGTGATGTTCTCATTTTCCTTTACTGCGGTTACTTTTACTTCCTCCACCTGCAATACATCTGTAGGAACACCCAGCTCGATGTTCAGAGTTTGGTCACCGGATGTCAAATCAACCTTGATTTCCTGTGTTCTCATCCCCGAGGAACGGTATATAAGTGTGTAGGTTCCCGCTGCGAGCGTAAGCGAATAGAAACCGTAGGCGTTTGTTACGGCCCCAGTATTTTCGAGTTCTTTCACTTTTACGGTAGCACCAAAGATATCTTCTCCATTGGTTGAATCCTTGACGGATCCGCTAACTGTGTATTGTTGCGAAAATGATGTACTTCCTACGATCAGGAAGGCGATTAACAGGAATGAGCGCATGTATTTCAGTTTAAATGCAGAACTATTGTGAAGCAAAAATAAACGAATATTGTTTATCTAAACGTAAAAAAAATTAAACAAAATAAAAATAACGATGCCTGGACGGATTTCTTTGTCAAGAATGACGAACGGCGAAATCCTGATGAAATGGGGATGGAAAAGACCGTAAGGGGATTTACGCTTTTGTGTGATCCGGTGGAAAGTTAGTGGGAACTTTGCACGCCCGGTCGTGAAGGACGATGCTGCCGGTTACACCGACGTTCAACGAAGAATTCCCCGGCAATTTTACGACCATGTGGCATTTTTCAAGTACGAAATCGGGTAAGCCCGAATCTTCTGCTCCCAGCAGATAGATCGCACGCTTCGGGTGTTCAA
>JAURNA010000063.1 GCA_030830385.1 Crocinitomicaceae bacterium
AATGATCTTCAACCATACAGAATTCTATGAGCGTACCTTTACTGAAACAATCATTTCAAAGGTTGCAACCAGTTCACCCTTTGCATTGAACGCTTCGACGAAAACGGGTTGATTTCTTCGTTCTCCGGTTTGCTCGGATTCTTCCATTGCTTTTTTCACAAGATGTCCGTCTTTACAAATGAACCGAACATGGGATTCAGCTCTTTGAATAAAGTCTCCTTTCATTCCCTTGAATGCAAAGGAAACTGATTTCCCCATGTGTTCAGCAAAATAAAATGCGAGTAATCCGGCGGCGGTGTCTGCACCTACCGCCAATGCTCCGAAATACATGGAGTTCAAGTGGTTTTTTGTTCGCCTTCTTAGTTTTACATGTAGCTCGGCCATGTCGTCGTTCAACGCAACCAGCTTCGGTCTGACGAATCCAATCATTGGGATTTTCACCTTCCCCAACAAGAAAAGTCGCCATCGGTATTTTCTCAATGCTTTAGTCTGCTGTGGAGTCATACTCGGTTCTGATTTCCCGAATTACATCGGCCAGTGGTCTAACCGCGTGAACATGCTCGATTGATGGACCTGCGCACCAAACGGTTTTGTATGTTGTACTGAATGCTGCCTTTTGCAATCGTTTCATTCCTTTCACAAAGGTGAATGCTTTGATCCATTTCTTGAGACGCTTGTTTTTGTTCAAAATACGCTCCAGTCCATTTTGTTTTGTACCGACTTTTTGAACGTATGGCGTATTGATAACCGTACAGGGGGTACCCGAAAGTTTCGTTGTCATCACGATATCGTCTTTGCCATAATCGATACAGGCCTGCTTGTATTCGTCGGAGACCTCCGATTCTTCTGTTGCGATAAAAACACTTCCCATAGAAAGTCCATCTGCTCCCTTTGAAAGCATTTCGTAGGCCTCTTTTCCATTTCCAACTCCACCTGCAGAAATTACCGGGATGGTGCATTCCTTCTTCAGTAGAGGTATGAGTTCTTTGAAGGACATCGCTCCGGCGTGTCCACCCTCTTCCTTGTTCACGGCAATAATCGCGTCGGCTCCTAATTTTTCTATCTTTTTTGCGTAACGGACGTCCACCACGTCACAAAACACTTTTATCCCAACCGCATGTGCCTTTCGAATCGTTTCTTCCGGTGACCCAAGCGATGTAATGATGAAATCAACTTTCTCTTCGCAGCAAACCTCCAATTGATCCCGGTACAAGAAGTTCGATTTGTTTACGATTAGATTGATCCCAAAAGGACCATCGGTGGTGGACCGAATGCTGCGAATTGCATTTCTCAGGTCTTCAACCGTTCGGTAATTCAGCGCGGGAATCGCTCCGGTAACACCTGATTGTATCGCTGCTACGATCATTGCTTTGTTGGACACGAGAAACATCGGCGCCACAATAATCGGGAACTCGATGTTCAGCATTTTACTTAACGCGTATGATTTTGGATCAACTTTCACCTACCGAAGATATTTATTTTCTCATTATGCAAGCAGAGTTTTTTTATTCTTTCGAAGATTCTACTGACGAACAGAAATTCGTATAACTTTGTTACATGGCATCGATTTCTACATGGATTCAGGCTTTCCGGTTACGAACTCTTCCCTTGTCTCTGGCGGGAATCCTGATGGGATCAGCAGCTGCGTACCACCACGAATGCTGGGATTGGCGCATCTTTACGCTAGCAATGGTGACCACCGTGCTTTTTCAAATTCTTTCGAATCTTGCCAACGACTACGGCGACGGTGTAAAAGGAACAGACAATGCATCGCGCATTGGTCCACAACGAACAGTTCAATCAGGATTTATACGTCCTAAAGCTATGAGGAACGCCATTGTTCTTTTCTCATTTCTCAGTCTTGGATGTGCCGGAGTACTTATTTATTTTGGAGCCCGGGATATGCCGGAATCGATCATCTGGATGTATGCAGGGCTTGCCCTGTTCAGCGTCCTCGCTGCAATCACCTACACCGTTGGGAAACGAGCGTACGGTTATCACGGACTGGGTGATCTTATGGTATTTCTCTTTTTCGGTCTTGTGAGTGTTTTGGGAGTCTTTTCCTTGTATGCCAAAGCCTTTCTGAATGAAAATATATTGCTGGCCGCCTGCGTCGGATTGCTCAGTACCGCTGTTCTGAACCTAAACAACATGCGCGATTATCAAAACGATCGAGAGGCGAAAAAACAAACACTCGTCGTGAAGATGGGGCCGAATTTTGCCAAATTCTATCATTCTCTTCTCGTATTGCTTGCGCTTGTTTCGCTCGCGACTTATCTCGTTCGAACCGATGAGCCCATCTTTTTGATTTGCGGAGTACCGGCAGCCGTACTATTCATCCATTTGCGTAAAGTCATGTCCACAACAAATCCAAAGGAATTCGATCCGCAATTAAAAGTAGTAGCGTTGAGTACGTTCGCATTATCGATCTGTGTTTGGGCAGGATTTATCTTTTTGCGGTATCAATCATGAAAGCGCGATTTTACAAACGCACATTCCAATTCAAGTTTCCAGCGGGTACAAGTCGCGGAATATTGAGAGAAAAGTACGCTTGGTTTATTGAATTATGGAATGAAGATCAACCCGATACTGTAGGTGTGGGAGAATGCAGTATCATTCCCGGATTGTCTCCTGATTACACAAATGACAGCGAATACGAAGCGCGGTTGGACGAACTCTGTGCATCTCTCGACGGTTCCCATCTGGACAGCTGGCCATCCATTCAATTTGGATGGGAAATGGCGCTGCTTGACCTGAAATCCGGTGGAAAACAACATTTTTTTGATAATGAATTTCGCACAGGGAAACGCAAACTTCCGATAAACGGACTCGTATGGATGGGAAACGAAACCTTCATGCAACAGCAGGTAGATGAAAAAATTGAAGCCGGTTTTTCCACGATCAAAATGAAAATCGGGGCAATTGATCTCGAGGCGGAACTGAGTATTTTGGACTCAATCAGAAGGCGGTTCAATGCAAGGGAAATTACACTCCGTGTAGACGCAAACGGCGCATTTTCTCCACAGGAAGCACCTCATGTGCTTCAAAAACTGGCCGAACTTGATATACATTCGATCGAGCAACCGATTCAAGCAGGTCAATGGGATGCCATGAAAGAAATTTGTCGATCAACTCCAACTCCGGTCGCATTGGACGAAGAGCTCATTGGCATTCATGATTCTGAGGAAAAAGAACGTCTTCTGGACACCATACAGCCGCAATTCATTATCCTCAAACCGAGTCTGCACGGCGGAATCAAAGGTACGCAAGAATGGATCAAATTAGCCGAAGAGCGCACCATCGACTGGTGGATTACTTCCGCGCTGGAATCAAACGTTGGATTGAACGCCCTTTGCCAGCTAACGGCCGAGTACCAGAACAACCTGCCGCAGGGCCTGGGCACAGGTTCACTGTATGTTGATAACCTCCCTTCTGATTTAGTCGTGAAAAATGGGCATATTTACCTCGAAAAATAGTGAGCTGAACGCAGAATTCACCCATAGTGCCACCTATCGACATCTCGGGAAGATTGTCCCGGTCCTCGTCTTCATATTCGGAATTTGGTATTTCTGTCTGGGGATATTGGGTATGGGACTTGAATACCTTCCGGGAGATCTCGGCGATGCACGGTTCATTAATTTTCTGCTTGAGCATGGATACCAGTCCATCACCGGAAATGGCCCTTCCTTTTGGGATGCCTCTTTCATGTACCCGTATCCCAATACCGTCGCCATCTCCGACAACATGCTGGGAACGTTGCCTATTTACAGTACGTGGCGGGCATTTGGCTACAA
>JAURNA010000064.1 GCA_030830385.1 Crocinitomicaceae bacterium
ATCAGTTGAGTGAGATTGTATCCGGTGGCATTTTTCAGCACATTCGCACCCGTCCAGATGATTTCACCCGTGGGAAGAACAACTTCCAGGTTGAGCACATATTCATTTGTGACGCCGTATTTGACTGCTTTCGGACCCCCGGAATTTTCCGAAACATTTCCCCCGATGAAACAGCTTCCTTTACTCGCCGGATCAGGCGGATAGAACAATCCTTTTTCTTTGACGGTTTCCTGCAGAACCTGGGTAATTACCCCGGGCTCGGTTGTCACTTGATGATTCTTCTCGTCAATTTCAAGAATACGGTTGAATTTTTCCATGGAGAGCACCACCCCGTTCTTTACGGGTATTGCTCCGCCACTTAGCCCTGTTCGTGCTCCAGATGGCGTTACACAGATCTTTTCGGTGTTACAATGTGCGAGAATAGACGAGATT
The DNA here is from genome assembly GCA_030830385.1 of Crocinitomicaceae bacterium. Taxonomy (GTDB): domain Bacteria; phylum Bacteroidota; class Bacteroidia; order Flavobacteriales_D; family Crocinitomicaceae; genus UBA4466. The sequence continues at coordinate 433 of JAURNA010000064.1, forward strand.
TCTGCCGTGGTCTCCGGTTTAAGAACAACATCTGGAAGAACGACGATGTCCTCGGTTTCATCCTGACCATACTGCTCCCGTATTTCCACGGAAGTAACGCATCGGTCTCCGAGTAACCCGGCAAAAAAATGAAGGTCCTTATCATCTGGAGTTTTGTACATGAATCAAAAATAGCATTCCACAAAAAATCCCGCTCTTCGGCGGGACTTTTCTCTTAGTTGGCGATAATTTCAAATTCGGTTCGTCTGTTTTCCTGTCGACCTGCTGCCGTGTTGTTTGCGGCAACCGGGCGGGACGGACCATAGCCTTTCGCTGTCATACGGTTGGATGCAATTCCTTTTCCTTTGAGGTAGTTCACAACGGCCTGAGCCCGATCTTGTGACAAGCCCTCGTTGAGTTTAGCCGATCCCGTGTTATCGGTATGACCGGAAATCTCAACCTCCAAAGAAGGAACGTCCTTCAATAGTTTAACCAGGCGATCCAACTCGGTATTTGATTCGCTTCGAAGCGTCGATTTACCGGTGTCGAAAAAAATGTTTCGCAGAGCGATCTTGCTTCCAACAGCGATGTTTTTCAATTCAATGACCTTACTCACCAGGTTGTCTGCAGCGCCTTTCGGAATATCGAAATTTTCTGAGTGAAACAGATATCCTTCTGCTTTCACAGCGATCCCGTAGTTCTTGCCGGAAGGAAGTGTAAGGATGAATTTACCCGTCGCGCTGTTCGTGGTGAATGTCTCGATGATTTTGCCGGAAGCATTATCCGTGATTTCGATGTCTGACTCTACGGCTTTCTTGGTCATGTGGTCGATTGTCTTCCCTTTGAATACCGTGAATGATTTGCGGTTAACATCAACGGTGTTTTCAATGGCATTGTCCTTGATGGGGTTCACAATAGAAGCCAAAAGGTAATCTTCAGTCGTCATTGCCGGAGTCTTTTCAGGTCCCCAGAACGTCACCTTATAGATGTCATATCCGCCTTGACCTCCCGCTCGGTTCGAAGAGATGTATGCGTACTTCCCGTTTGCCGTTGCAGAGAAATAGAAATCGTCATAAGGTGTGTTGATAGGGTATCCGAGGTTTTCGGGTTTCGACCAAGTACCGTTAATGTTCTTGGAAACGAAGATGTCGTATCCACCCATCGAACCAGATCCCTGCGATGCAATGTACATGGTTTCACCATCGAGGTGAACGTAGATCGGTCCTTCGTTAAACTTACTATTCACGGTTGATATCATTTGAGCAGCTCCGTAATCTTTGCGAATTTTACTCTGCATACTACTGTACATTACCTCAAATCCATTCGAGCGATTGGCATTGTCACGATTAAAGTAAATGCTCCAGCCATCAGCACTGTAGGACGCATATACTTCATTGGCTCTGGACGATGAAATTTGTACCGGCAATTTTCTTGGGGCGGTCCAATCAAATCCTTTCAATTCACTCTCGAAAATATCGGTTTGGCCGTCCTCTACACGGTGCATCAAAAGCTTCGTTCCATCATAACTGAGGTTGTTGGAAACATCGTCTTCGGAGGTGTTCACACCTTTCACTGATTTCAATGGGCTCCACTTGCCGTCTGAATAAGTCGACATGTAAATGTCGTCATCATACCCTCCCACTTCGTTCGGGCTGTGGTCGTTCGGACGATTGGATGTCATGATGAGTTCTCCTCCGTCTGTAGAAACGGATGGACCGTGATCGTTGAACTCAGAGTTTAATTCAGTTATGTTGTCCACCCACGCTCGAACGGGGTTTCCTTCCAATTCCTGCGCAACGCTGCATTCCTTTTCACGCTTGGTCACGAACTTGCTGAAGTTATCGGCCTTTTTGTATTCCGCCTCGAAGGTTTTGTATGCTTTGATGGCCTCGCTGTATTTACCCGAAAGCTGAAGGGCATATCCGTAGTAAAAGTTCATGAACGGGTCACATGCCGGGTCGAGTTTGTATGCGTCCATCAGGTACTTGATGCAGGGCTCGCGATCGGCGGAGTTTGCATAACAAACCCCAATTTTGAAATTCAGCAATCCGTTCTTCGGGTTGAAATCCTGTGCTTTCAGGTAGTGTTTCAATGCCTTGGCGTAATTCAGTCCCGGACTTTTCACCTCGAAAATAGCCGTGTTTGCCAATTCGAAGAATTCGTCTCCTGCCTTGATGTTGTCTGTGGCTTTCTTGAAGCCTTCCTTGTCATCTTTGAAATTAGATGCTTTAAATTCTACGTCTTGAGCCTGAGCGAATCCCAGGGTCAATGTTGCGATAATGATCGTAAGTGCTCTCATTTCCGTCGGTTTAGTTGCCGCAATTTCCGGCGTAATAATTTTTACCAGTTTCTGACCCAAGCTCTTTGGCTTTGTGCCAATCTTCACATGCTCCATTCATGTCGCGAAGCATTTCACGCGCATTCGCCCGGTTCACATAGGCAGAAGCATTTTCCGAATCCATTTTGATTGCTTTTTCAGCAAACTGCCTGGCCTTTTCGTATTCCTTCTTCTGGAAGTAAACACCACTCAGGTTTGCCGCCGCCGCTGAATAATCAGCTTTCAGTTCGATTGCCTTATTGAAGTCTTTCTCAGCATCGTTGAGGCGTTTTTGATTCATTTGAACCACTCCACGATAGTTGTACGCCAAATGAAAATTTGCATCGATGGAAATCGCCCGGTTGTACGCTGCAAGCGCTCCGGTGAAATCGTTCATTTTCGCCTTGGTAGACCCGATATTGTTCAACACGAATGCGAGGTTTGGATTCTTTCGCTCCGCCGATTCGTAGTCAGCAATCGCTTTTGGATATTCTCCCATCATTCGATACGATGAACCACGGTCGTTCAACGCGTTGACGTTGTCCGGATCAAGTGCCAATGTCTTACTGAAGTAATTTGCCGCACTCTCATAATCCAACTGAAGAAAACGGAGTGTTCCGTAATTGTAATATGCCTTGGGGTTCGAATCATCCAATTGGATGGAATTCTCGTAATCTGTTTCTGCCTCCAGATATTGGCTCAATCCCTGATAAGACCGTCCGCGCTGAAAGTAGGCTTTTGAGTAATCGGGTTTCAGTTCAATGAGTCGGGCAAGTGTCTTCACAGCTTCGCTGAATCGTTCCAGCTCATTTTCAGCCACACCTTTGTTATAATACGCGGCTGTAAAATTCGGATAAAATTGAATGGATTTGCGAAATTCTTCAATCGCCTTGCCGTACTTTTTCTGAGCGAAAAAGTTGACTCCGGCATTGTACGCTTCCTGACTGTTGGCAATTGCTTCGTTTTCGAGATTCAACGCTTTAATAGAGTCCCGGTAAGCCTGTTCCTCGGACGTCAATTCATCCACTTGAGAATAGGACGAAAAACTCACAAATCCTGCTGTAAACAAGGTCAGTAGTATCGTTGTGTTTGGTTTCATAGAAATATTGGTTTTTAATGGGGAACCCAAAGTACAAACTTTGTGCCGAACTCCGTGATGGAAGTTTTCCACAATAATTAAAATTGTTAATTTTAAAGTCCGCAAGAATAAAAAATGTCGAAGGAAGTATTTATCGTAGACGGAGTGCGTACTCCCATTGGAAATTTTGGAGGAGCATTATCTCCTGTTCGAGCGGATGATTTGGCGGCCCATGTGATCCGCGAATTGATGGCTCGAAATGCAGGAGTTGACCCCAGAAAAATTGAAGATGTGATCTTCGGTTGTGCAAACCAGGCTGGTGAAGATAATCGTAATGTGGCTCGCATGGCTGGATTATTGGCTGGATTGCCACACGAAGCAGGAGGAGAAACCATCAACCGTTTGTGTGCTTCCGGCATGGCATCAACGATCAATGCAGCCCGGGCAATCAAAGATGGTGCTGGTGACGTATACATTTCGGGTGGTGTTGAGCACATGACACGGGGTCCATGGGTGATCTCAAAAGTATCGAAGCCGTTCGGGCGTGACGCGCAAATGCACGATTCATCGTTTGGATGGAGGTTCATCAACCCGAAAATGGAGGAGTTGTACGGTACCGACGGAATGGGGCAAACTGCTGAGAATCTTGTGGAGAAGTACGGCATCGAACGAGAGGCGCAGGATGCATTTGCAGCCCGGTCTCAGGAGAAGGCATCCAGGGCAAGAGAATCGGGGCGATTGGCGAAAGAAATCGTGGCGGTCGAAATTCCTCAACGAAAAAAAAAACCAATCATCTTCGATCAGGATGAATTCATTCGCCCTGAGACTACTCAGGAGGTTCTTTCAAAATTGCGAGCCGCATTTCAGAAGGACGGAAGTGTTACTGCCGGAAATTCATCGGGATTGAATGACGGAGCAGCTGCTTTGCTGATTGCTTCTGAGGATGCAGTGAATAAATACAACCTCAATCCGCTTGCACGCATCGTGGGAGGAGCCATTGCCGGTGTAGAACCACGAATCATGGGAATTGGTCCGGTCTATGCTGCTCAGAAAGTGTTAAGTCGTTCCGGTTTGACACTGGATCAAATGAATATTTTAGAATTGAATGAGGCATTTGCCGCTCAGGTATTGGCCTGTACGCGGGCTATGGGAGTAGCAGATAACGACCCGAGAATCAACCCGAATGGAGGAGCGATTGCCTTAGGTCATCCGTTGGGAATGACAGGTGCCCGAATTCTTCATACAGCAGCAATCGAATTACAGGAAACAAATAAACAATATGCACTGGTCAGTATGTGCATAGGAGTGGGGCAGGGATATGCCACAATTCTTGAACGGGTCTGACCAACTAACCAACTAAATCAATCGAACAAACGTCTACTTAACATGCGAAAAATACTACTATTGGGGCTTCTGTCCGTCGCGATCGTGTCTTGTAAAAAAGAAAATACGCGATGGGAAACAGGTTGGAATGCTCCCCTGATAAATGATACGCTCTCACTGGCGAATTGGGTGAACGATTCTACGTTGATCGAATCCGAAGGGTTTTACCATCTCAATTTAAGAAGGCCCCTTTTTGACATTGATATAAATGATGTCATCGCCATTCCCGATACACTTATCGACGATTCATACATCATTCCGTTCCCGCTTATTACGGTAGAACCGGGACAAATGTTCATCAATGAGCAGAAGGAATTCGACCTGCCAATCCCGGATGCAGAGATTCGGCGAGTGGGTCTCAGGAATGGCTTAATTGACTTTACGATTAAGAATCCAACGGAGACAAAAATGACCTTCAAGGTGGACATCTTGGGAGCAGAAAAAGATGGGGTGCCGTTTAGTCGCAACTTTATCGCGCCGGCCGCATCGGGGGCGAATCCGGGCGTACTTGTTGAAACCATTGACCTGAGTGGTTACTTGATTGATCTCACTGGCCTTGATGGACAGCAAAGAAACATGCTGTCTACACGGACACAAATTAGCTCAGACCCCGACGGGCCCACCGTAACAATGACGCTGGGTGATGTGGCTGATTACGCGATGGATATGCACGATTTCGAGCTGAACTACGCTTTGGGGTATTTTGGAAATGTGACGATTTCCGATACAATAAGCGTTTATTTGAGTTCGCTGGATATCGTTGAAAGTGGCTCCATAGATTTTCCGGCTTCCACCGTACGTTTTGAAGTGGAGAATGGAATTAAGGTTGCTGGATCGGTAATGTTGAGCTCTGTGAAGAATATCAACAATCAGAATAATACGGTTTCTCTGATGCATCCTCAGCTGGGTATCCCATTTACCATCAATCAGGCGTTGGGAAGTTGGGGGACGTTGACACCGTCGGTCAGTTTGATCGAGTTCAACGCAGACAACAGCAATATTGAACCGTTCCTCGAGAATATGGGAGCCAATTACGAAGTGAATTACGCGATTGAATTAAACCCATGGGGCAATACATCGTCAGGTTCTGATGAGCTGTTTCCGGATAGCAGGCTCAGAATCAACCTGGAAGCGGAAATGCCATTGACGATTGGAGCGGATCAATTGGTATTGGCAGATACATTTGCGGTGGATCTTTCGCAACCCGGATCGGGTGTAACGATCAAAAATGGAGAGTTGATCGTCAACGCAAGCAATGCGTATCCGTTTTCTGCTGACATCACGCTTTATCTGGCCGATGCAAATTACAATGTGTTGCATACAATTCAGGGAACAGAGCGAATACAGTCCGGACAATTGGGTGCCATGAACGCAGACAGCCTCCTGGTAAGCGATTCGGAAGTTTCATTTGTGATTCCGGCAGAAGCAGCCGGAGATTTGGAACAAGTGAAAAATATCATCGTTCGTGCCGGGTTCAATACAATTGACCCTGCAACTTCTACTGTACAATCCATGGGGATTCCGATCGGAGCATTCCTGGCATTGAAACTAAGGGCAAGACTAATCACAGAAAACCAATTCTAACCTGATGAGAGTAACAGCCATCTTATTTTTCGTGTTTGTTGTGCAGAATATGTCAAATGCACAAATACTCCCGTTGGATTATGATACAACGGCCCGTGATCAGGAAATAATTGCTTCAGGAGGAATTGATTTTGGAGGAACAGCCGTTCAGAACCACATATTTTCCAAATTCATCCGGGGAGGATTTATTGATGCTTCGATGAAAGATGCATCGTTCGATAAACATCGCGGAATTAACCGCATTGGGGGTATTTTGGGAGGAGAGATTGAATACAGAAATTACAACGTAAACATCCTGAAAAATAAAGATTGGGGAATGGTCGTTCGTTGTGGCTACCACATTTTCGGAGGAAGCGTGTATTCTAAAGATGCATTCGGCCTTGCGATGTACGGAAATGACCGATACCATGGAGACACGATCGTCATGTCCGGAATGAATCTTACCCTGATGTCGTTTCAGAAGGTGGGGTTCGGACTCATCGACGGGAAATCAAAATCGAGTGTGACCGTCAACCTATACAACATCACCAGTCGTATTAGCGCAGGTTTCAGAACACTGGATATTGCGCAAAATGGTGATGGCAGCGAGATGGTTGTTACTATGGACGGATCATTCGAACGAACACAAAGCGCCAATTTCAACCAAGGTCTCGGACTTGGATTCGATGCTGATTTCAAAGCACCGATTTCATGGGGGGAAGGAACGGCCTATCTGCAATTCCAGGCGCGCAACCTGGGAGTGGCTCATTTGTATGTTCCACAACAGCGCTATTCGGTCGATACAACGTTGACATACAGCGGATTCACCGTAGATCAAATCGTTGGTGATAATGCCATTCATTTTGATAGCTTGCGTGTGCTTGACACACTCGGGATTCAATCTACGGAGGTAAACAGAACCGTTGTGTTGCCCGGGTACATCCAGATCGGAAAAATTGTGGATGTACACACAAGCAAGAGACTGCAGTCGTTCTTCGGATTTCGATTGCATCCAACGCGCATGTACAACCCGTACATCTACGCCGGAATGGATATTAAGACTACCGATTGGTTGAGTCTTGGAGTGAATGCCGGTTACGGTGGTTTTCACGGATTGAGGGGTGGACTTTACGCACACGCCAGAACGAAGTTGATCTCTGTGGGGTTAGGAACAGAAAATATTTTAGGAGCCATTTCCAAAATGGGTAGTGGCCAATCACTTTATTTACGATTACGATGCGAATTTTAATACCGATATCATTTGTTTTATTGGCCATCTCGTCTCATGCCCAGAGTCCGGCCTTTTTCAAACTTTTCTCCAACCAAGGAGACGATGCAGGAGAGGGGGTTATTCAACTTCCGGATAGCACATATATGATCACAGGCGCATCGAGTAGCTTCCTGTCGGGAGGAGGGCAGGCTTTTCTGTTGCACATCGATACAGTCGGTAATTACATCTGGTCCGGGCACTACGGTGGAGAGGAATCTGAAGGAGGTCGAAGAGTCCTGCACAAACCGGGAAACGGATACTACATCGCGGGTTACACCAACTCAATCGGAAACGGAGGATTTGATATGTATCTGGTGAAGACCGACGAGTTTGGGGTTCAGGAATGGGAAAAAGCGTATGGTGATTATGGATGGGAGCGCGTACACGATGCAGCGTTGACCAGCGACACCGGACTGATTATGGTCGGAGAAACATCGTCGAACCCAAATGAAGACGTGGATGCATACATCGTTCGTACTGATCGTAACGGAGACATCCTTTGGACGAAGAAATTTGGAAATGTTGGCGGTGAAGATAAAATTGAGGCAATTGCTCCGTTGAACGATTCTGTTTTCTATTGTGTCGGACGACTTTACAATCCCGATTCGCTCATGTACAAAGCCTACATCATGCGTTTGCATGAAAACGGCACGATTGAATGGTCCGATACGTTAGGGGACAATGGTAATTACACGTACCACGAGTTGGACATTGAACAGGTTCATTTGAATCAAATAGCCGTAATGGGACATCACGAAGGTGGAAACTCAGTGGGACGTGATGAATACATCGCCCGGTTCTTCCTTGATGGAACACTTGATTTTCAATACACGATACCATCTGCTGGATTCAGGGAGTCCAGGGCGATAGCCCATTATGGAGATACAAACAAGTATTATGGATGTTTCGAGCATCAGGACCAATGGTCACATCAGGATGGTGTTGATGTAAACATATCGCGATACAACGATGCTGTTTTCTGGGATGTACCTGGGTTCAGTGTAGGGTTTCCATTACCCGATCACATGGGAGAAATGATCCCAACGAACGATGGAGGTGTGATTTGCGTAGGGAAAACGAATAGTGAAGGAGCCGGAGTTGGTGTCAATCATGTGTTTGTTGCGAAAATCGGTAAATCTGCCTACCCTAACACATTGACTCCGCATGACATGGAAGGAATCGCTACTCTGAATGAGGCTCCTGAAATTGAGGGGCTTCAATTGTACCCAAACCCTGTTCGATCAACACTGAATGTCCGACTTGCCAAGAACGAAGGCGTAAAAGTGGTTATTTTGAATGCCATGGGACAAGTGATTGATGAGTTGGAAGGACTCGGTACGCTTGAGCTTAGTGTGGATGGATATCAGACCGGAATGTACCTCGTTAACGTGGAGACGGAAAAAGCACGGTCAGTTCGAAGAGTAACGATTCTGCATTAGGCTACCATTCCATAGCATCTTCCGAAAACCACGTTCCCTGCGCACGGAGCGTTTGTTCAATAACGTCCCGAACACAATGATGTCCTCCTTTTTTCGGAGATTGATAGTCTGTAATTCGTTTGATTTCCTCCGCGGCGTCCTGGGGGCATGTCGAAACGCTAACCCGCTTCAGAACTTCATAGTCCGGAATGTCATCGCCCATGTACAATGCCTCGTCATCGGTAAAACCGTACTGCTCCTGAAGTTCTTCATAGACCTTGAGCTTGTTCTTGGACTTCAGGCGAACTTCGGTTACGCCGAGCCCCATCAGACGATCTTTTACGCGTACACTGCTACCACCGGTTATGATGAGAACCCGATATCCTTTCTTGGAAGCATATTGAAGTGCATAACCATCTCTGGAGTTAAATGCGCGAACGAAATCATCGCGGACCAGATAGACCTTCCCGTCCGTCATTACACCATCCACATCGAAAATAAAGGTCGTGATGTTGGCTAATTTTTCTTTGTAGGATTTACTCATTCGAATGATAATACTGAATATGTCGCGAAAGTAGGGTATATAGTTCCCGATTGTGCTCTTTGAGCATGTTCAGATGTTCGGAAATCACACCTTCGTCCCTTCGTATTGCCGGTCCGGTTTGAGAAACTTCAGGACCTTGTGTTTTGATCTTGCGAATGGTTTCATCCAGTAATGGATAGAGGAGGGAAAAATCCAACGATTGATCATCGAGATAGCTTTTGGCAACGTGATTAACATGGTTCGTAAAATTGTTCACCCAAACAGCTGCCAGGTGGATTTTCCTGCGTTCATCCGAAGACATAATACCCACCCGATTCGAGATCATTCGAGCCAGTTCGAACAGTTCATTCTGAAAATCAGGTAAATCCGATTCAATCAAAAAAGGAACGGAACGCATATCCAGTTCACTTCCGCGCGTGAAGCTTTGCAATGGATAGAACACGCCAACAGGAGCATTTCTTTCCGGAATTTGTGATAAGGTAATCGATCCGGAAGTATGCGCAACCGGAAGGAAGGAAGGAAGGGATTCAATCGTGGGCGCGACACGATCATCGGGTACGCAAACAATCGTTAATTGATCATCGGGCAATTCGTCAGGTGATGTACAAACGACACCATCATATCCATTAGGGCTTGATGTTCGTTTGAGAACATGCGTTACCCGAATCCCAGCTTCTTCAAAAGCCCGAAAAAGATGATAGCCAACGTTGCCGTACCCGACAAGAGAGATATGACGTTTCGAACCATTCATAAAGCCAAGACGGTTTACTTACCGTGACATTGCTTGTATTTCCTGCCACTGCCACACGGGCACGGTTCGTTTCGTCCCACTTTTTTCTCAGCAACGACGGGTTGCGGTTTCGGAGCCGATTGACGTACAGAATTCCCAACAGCCTGCTTGTAGCCCTCGCTTCCCTGAAACTCGCGCTCTTTTACGTGGTCCGAACTGGAAGTTGCAGCCGCTTTCGCGTAGTTGCTCTGTTGCCGGGTCGATTGATTCGTTGTTTGAATCTGGTCCGGAGCCGGAATGTCCATTCTCATCAGGAATTCCAGAATTTCTACGTTCAGACGTTCCAACATTTGCTTGAATAGCTCAAACGATTCAAGTTTGTATACCAACAATGGATCTTTCTGCTCGTATTGTGCGTGGTGCACAGCGGAACGTAAATCATCCATCTCACGCAAGTGCTCCTTCCACTCGTTGTCGATCATACCGAGCATAATGTTCTTTTCAAATGTCTTCGAGATGGCAGCCCCTCCGGAGTTATACGCCTCTTCTAAGTTCACAACTAACTGCATCTCACGTCGTCCATCCGTCAATGGAAGAACAATGTTCTTGAATTGTTCTGATTGCGTTTCATACACATGCCTGATTTGCGGCATGGCGCGCTCAGCAATGCCCTTATTCTTTCGATCGTACTGCTCGCGAATTCCGTTATAAACGGCTTCGGTTAATTCCATTTCATCCATGGAGGCCAACTGATCGGCAGTCACAGGAGACTGAATTCCCACGTTCGCAAGCATATCGTGTTCGAATGCGTCGAAGTTCTTGCGATCACGAGCCGCCGTAAGGGATTCGGCCACATCGTAAAGAATGTTGTCTACATCAATGTCCAGTCGATCTCCAAACAAAGCATTTCGACGTTTCTTATAGATGGCCTTCCGTTGCGCGTTCATGACGTCATCGTACTCAAGCAGTCGCTTACGCATTCCAAAGTTGTTTTCTTCCACCTTCTTTTGTGCGCGTTCAATGGACTTGGATACCATGCTGTGTGTAATAACCTCACCTTCCTTAAGCCCCATGCGGTCCATGAGTTTTGCAATTCGTTCAGACCCGAACTTACGCATCAATCCGTCTTCCAGTGAAACAAAGAATTGAGAAGAACCCGGATCTCCCTGACGGCCTGATCGTCCACGCAACTGACGGTCTACACGTCGTGAATCGTGGCGTTCTGTGCCCAAAATGGCCAAACCTCCGGCTTCTTTTACTCCTTCGCCCAGTTTGATATCCGTACCACGTCCTGCCATGTTGGTTGCAATCGTCACAGCGCCCG
>JAURNA010000065.1 GCA_030830385.1 Crocinitomicaceae bacterium
ATTTGGTTTGGAACGCATTTCCAACAGGTAGTGATCGTTCGTTTTTTCTTTTTTCCAGACGATCCAGGACTTCGTGATCAGTTCTTTCAGAATAAACGTAAAGTAAATCCGAACGCATTCGCGATAATCACCACGCTTAATTGCCTCTTCGAGCCGCAGTTCCAATTCCGTTTTGGTGACGATCCCGGGATTCCAGTGGTCTTCTACATCCACCATTACTTTCTTGTTGCTCTGACTGCTGTTTTTGACAATCAGATAGATGATCAGCATGGCGAGTACACTCAAGATGATGAAGAGCAAAATCTTCCAGAATGAAAGTGGAACACGTGGCGCATTTACGTCCAGATCAAGATCAGGAGTATCCACGTCCGGTGGATTCACATCAATGGGGTCAGGTGGTTGAATTTCAGGATCGAATCGAAGGTTTCCACTTCCTCCTCCCAATCCGCCATTGCGACTACGATCTCTTTGAATTTGCTGTGGTGAATAAGGAATTCCGCTGCTGCCGGATCCGTAAGAACCGCTTCCGTAGCCGCCACCGTGGTAATCGTCCTCGTCGTACTCCAGCATATCCGCCGGTGAAGAGCCGTACCAATCTGTCGGACCTTTGTAACCCTGTGATTTCTGATAGTGCAAATCGTCTTTCTCTTCGGTCCACTTTCTCACCTTCGAACTGTCTTGTGAAACAGCCACAAACGGCAGGCAAAAAAGAGCGATATGAACAATCTGCCTAATCAAAATCCACTTCTGTTTCGTGCGTTCGACTTCGTTTGCCGAATTTCTCAAATGCCCTGCGTAGTCCTTTCGCTTCGGTTCTTTCGAGTTCGGAATAATATCCGAATGCCATGGAAATCACGAGCATGGGCAACAAGAACAGAATCAAGAGTGCGTACACCACCTGGCGAAATCCATTCGCAATCGCGATGTATTCGTATCCGTCATAGAAAATCTGACCAATGCGTTTGATAAATTCGGTGATGAGATCGAGGAAGTCCGGTACGATTGGTCTATTGTTGAATCCTTCGTGTATACTCAATACGAAGGCAACAGGCTGCAGTGCAATGACTGTTAGCCCGAGGAAGATCAACAACAGTAGTAATGCTTTTCCGTACTGTTGACTGCTGTATTGAAACCCGCGTTTGAGTCGCCTACCGAATTTTTCCTCGTCCAATCCTGCGGACGCCCCATTCAGATAAAACAGAGGAATCAATGTAATGGCCATGAGTATGAGGTACCATGGCAACAGCAGCACGGTTGCCATCAAGAGAAGATTCGCAAACCAAATGGAGAGTCCTCTTCTTGCCAGGTAGCTAAAAAACGAGCCCCATGAAAAGGGTTCCTCTCTGGTTTTCACGCTCCAGAGCACACCTGCGAAAATGATGGTAAAGATGATTGTCCAACCTGCTAAAACAATGACGTCCTGCAGGTTGTAGAAGCCATACCCCATCATCAGTTCCAATTGAGAGGCCCAATCGTACCAGTATTCGCGCTGCATGAGTCCAAAATGATTGTACAGTTGAAAGCCAATCACCGTCAATATCAACGGAAATACAATCAGCAAATTGATGCGTGTAAACCGCCCGAATGTAACTCGATACATTTTAAACGAATCGGAAAGCTGCTCTCCCACACCCCGAATCTTGTTGAGGTCAAACATGCGCGTTGGCGTGAAGTTTCCGGGCTGTTCCTCGTCCAACAAATGTGGATTCTTCCGCGCTACATAAATCGGGTATAGCACGTAGAAAAAGGTGATGATTCCGAAGGAAAGCAGGATGAGTGTCCACTTTGACCAATCGGGCAAATCCTGATAATTTGCCGTTACGAAACTCTCCAGGAATGCTGCAGCGATGACAAACGGGACAAGACTCATCATGATTTTCAGGCCTCGTTTTGTCGAAAGTTGTAGCGATTGGGTGCGCGTATAACTTTTGGGGAACAGTAATCCGTTTCCGGCTGTCAACCCTGCTCCTGCTGCAATTACAATGGCTGAAATTTCGAACGCCCCGTGAATCCAGATTCCCAGAAAGCTTGTGACGAGAAGTCCTTTTGTGTAAAAGAAATACTGGAACGCACCGACCATTACGCTGTTTTGGAACAATAGAATATGGGTTCCGAGCGTCAGGAAGAATCCGGCGAAGAACGTTAGAAATGCAACTTTGAGGTTATTGGTTGCAATGCGTATGAACATGGCCAATTCACCCTGAAAATTGGGTTCGGCATAAACGCCAAGTGGATTTCCTGCTTCAATGTTATCGAGGGTCATCCGCGTGTAGCCTCCCATCGTAACGTTATCAAGGAAGTAAGGATCTTGTTGAACGGTGAGTGCACCAATTACGAAGTAAATCAGAAAGAGAACCAGTGCAAACAGGAGGTTTTTTCGCGAGCGATAAATCTCGAGCGGAAGTGATGTTTTCCAGACGGTGATAAATTTCCTGAGGGGTTCCCCTTTTTGCTTGTGCACACCGGTGTAGACTTTTTGAGCGAGTTGGTTGAGGTAGACCCGAACCGTTCGTCTTTCGTAGAATGTCTGCGCGTAACTGAGGTCATCGGTAATGTCCATGTACAAGTCGCTCAGTTCTTCCGGATCGTTGGATTTTGATTCATAGAGTTGTTCGAAGCGATTCCATTTCTTCTTGTTCTGTTCTATGAATGAGGTTTCTTTCAATTAGCAGGCCTTGAATTCTCAAGAGAGTAAATATACGTGTTTATCGCTTGCTTACTCAGCTGCCGTGTTAAAAAAGCGATCTATCGAACCGTCTTGCACTACAAACGGCACTTATTGTTTGAAAACTTAACTATTTCGATCGTTTTTTGGTCCGCTTACGCATGAATTCGAACTTTCCGATTTTGATGTAAAATCCGCCTTCTTTTTCTTCGGTAGCACGTGCTGTCCGTACATCAATATTTGTATTAAATCGTTCGTTTATTCGTCGCGTAATCGGCTCAATGGGGTTGGTCATTCCGCCGTATCCCAGCATTGCAACATCATTTTGCGGATTGCTTATTGGTGTTTCCGGGAGAATTTGACCCGACAGGGGTTGGATGTCGTTGTTGATGGCGACATGGATCGGGCCTGCTTTCTTTCTGCGCATTGATGGAATGGAATGACGTTCTTTTTGGGTACCATCCTGCGGTGAATTCGCAGCGGCCTGTTGATCGTAATCTTCTTGCGTTAATTCAGACGCCTGAATCACGGGTGCATTGTCGTATTCAATCACGGGCATTTGTTTATTGTACTTCTGCTCAAATGGAACGTTGATTTCTTTCTCTGTATCATTTTCAGAGAACGGTTGCATTAGTTGATCCACCGTTGCGATTTGCAACAAGAAATACACTCCTGCCTCACACGCCGCCGCCGCGGCTGTCCAATACGACCAAAGTACACGCGTTTTGCGCTTCAGGTCTTCCTTTCCGAAGTATACTTCGTTGTGGTGCTTCAGAAAAACCGCATTGTACAAATTTTGTTCCCGCTTGTACTTCGGGTGTTTTTTTATGAATGCATTCAACTCAAGCTGTTTCTCGTTACTCAACAGTCCTTCAGCGCTGGAAATGAGGAAAAACTCTATTGATTCGTGAGTGATTGTGTCGCTGGCATCTACTTGTTTCAGGTCTTTTTTGTCGTTCTCTGTCAGAACGGTAACCTCGGATACCTCCAGTGCTGGAAGCTCGTCATCTACGTTTAAATCCGGGTGTTTCTCCAGAAAAGCCAGCAACAACGCCGCGTCTTCCTCATTGAGGTTTCCCTCAAGGTAATCAAGGTAAAAGGCTTCGTAGTTAAATATGCTAATCTTTTCCATTTCTATATTACTAAATCCAGTCGTTTGACATAGTTCTGAAGTGTTTTTCTCGCCCGAAATATATACACTTTCACCTGTGACTCGTTCAATCCGGTTATCTCCGCTATCTCCGAATAGTTGTATCCTTCGTAATCGCGTAGCAGCACTACTGTTTTCTGAATCTCAGGCAATCTGCTCAATGCGTTGTGCAATATTTCCTGAAGGTCGGGTTGAGAGGAATCGGTTACGGGCTCGTTCGCCTGATCCATTTCACCGCTTCTCTTCTCTTTTTTCACCCAGTCTACAATTGCGTGGTACGCTGTGGTAAACAAATAGGATTTTACCTTCTCGTAGTTTACCTCATCCTTGCGGATCCAAACCTTTGTAAATACTTCCTGCACAATGTCGCGCGCCGACATCTCATTTCCGAGTTGCTTCCGTGCAAATCGGAATAAATTGTCTGCGTATTCATCAATTGCCAGATTGTATTCCTTCGTTGTCATCGTCCTGGTTTCATCCGTAAGACTTTTAAGTTATCGAAAAGTTACAGCGAATGTCATTTTTTTTCATTTTCCGCTTATTTCTGCTGTTGAGCGGCAAACAATACAGTTAATTTCATATTTTTAGGGTTATCATTTAATAAATTATTATGATCCCAGCACTGATCGGAGGCGGAGTTTTACTTATTATCGTCATTTGGTACATATCGGCCAATAACAAGTTGGTTGCGTTGAAAAATAATCGCGAGAATGCATTTGCTGACATTGATGTTCAATTGAAGCAACGTCATGATTTGATTCCGCAATTGCTTGGTGCGGTGAAAGGATACATGGATCATGAAAAAGAAGTGTTGACTCGTTTAACGGAAGCGCGTTCCCGGGCAATGGGCGCACATACAGTAAATGATAAAATTGCAGCTGAGGCTCAATTGGGAGCTGCGATGACGGCGTTTCAACTTCAAGTGGAGGCGTATCCGGATTTGAAGGCAAATACGAACTTCATGCAGTTGCAGAATGAAATCTCTGACATTGAGAACAAACTGGCTGCGGTGCGTCGTTATTTCAACTCTGCGACGAAGGAGTACAATACTGCGGTTGAGTCTATTCCGACGAACATCGTTGCCAACATCAAGAAGTATACAACACAGCCCATGTTTGACCTTGGTATTGCTAAGCGCGAGAATCTGGACAAGGCTCCTGAAGTGAAATTTTAGTTTCTGAATGAAGTACGTAGGGCTTCAGTCCCAGATTAACAGCAATAACCGGAAATCCATTCTCTTATTGGCAGGGTTTCCGGCGGTTATCCTCGGTGGGGTCTATCTGTTTTACTATTTCTTATTTGACGGTGAAATGGAACACGTGAATTACGAGTTTCTCATTGCCCTTCCGTTTGTTATCGGCGCCGTGGGTATTTGGTTTTTGATCGCGTTTGCTTCTCATAGTGCACTCATTAAATTCGCAACGAAATCACATACACTCGATCGAAAAGACAACATGCGGGTATACAACCTCACGGAAAACCTATGTATGTCTATGGGTATGAAAATGCCCCAATTGCAGGTGATTGAATCGGATGCGTTGAATGCTTTTGCCTCCGGGATTAACGAGAATACATATACCATTACGCTCACAACCGGGATTATTGACACGCTCGACGATCGCGAACTGGAGGGTGTTATCGCGCATGAGCTCATGCACATTCGCAACCGCGATGTTCGTTTGTTGATCATTTCGATCATTTTCGTGGGAATCATGGGATTTGTCGTGCAGGTGATCTTTCGTTCCATGATATTCGGATCGGGACGGCGCAGCAGAAAGGACAACAAAGTTGACGAACGTGTTATGCTTATTGCTTTGGCCATTGCTGTCCTTGCCTATCTATTGACCATATTGTTCAAATTTGCGCTTTCACGAAAACGAGAGTACCTCGCAGATGCGGGAGCTGCGGAGATGACCAAAAATCCGCTGGGATTAGCATCGGCACTGCGCAAGATCTCCGGGAATCACGACCTGGAAGTACGAAGTTCAGATGTTCAACAAATGTTCATCGAAAACGGCCCCAAAAAGAATGCAGTCGGATTATCCGGGTTATTTTCGACCCACCCACCCATCGGAAAGCGCATTGAGTTTCTGGAGCAAATGTAAGTGTGAACTTCGTTGATCGTATATTTCTGTACTCACAGGAAACAGCGGGTACATTCGCAGCCTTCGTCGGATGATTCACCCTCGATGGTCCCAAAACCTACTCATTCCAACGAAAGTTGAACCCACATCCGGACACTTGCATCCGTGCAAAAAGAGCTTGTATGGAGACCGATTTTCTCAACGCAAATTCAAGTGACGGGTAATTCTTATTTTCGTTGTACAAAACTTTGAAATGCGAAGAAAGAAAATCCTCAGACGCGTGATGCTCGTATTGCTTGTGGCATTCATCATCTTGCAATTTTTCGGAATTGATACGACCAACCCAACGGTGATTGCAAGCGAAGACTTCATTCACATCACTCAACCGGATGATGACATCAAGAACATGCTAAAACGCGCCTGCTACGATTGCCATTCAAATCAAACTGTTTATCCGTGGTATGCGCATATCACTCCCGTTTCCTGGTGGATTGGACATCACATTGAAGAGGGACGGGAGCACCTGAATTTTTCCAAATGGGGAACATTTTCTAAGGAGAAGAAAAACCACAAGCTGCACGAATGTGAAGAGGAGGTAGAAGAAGGGAACATGCCGCTCGACTCCTACACATGGACACATGGTGGC
Organism: Crocinitomicaceae bacterium; assembly: GCA_030830385.1. Classification (GTDB taxonomy): domain Bacteria; phylum Bacteroidota; class Bacteroidia; order Flavobacteriales_D; family Crocinitomicaceae; genus UBA4466. The sequence continues at coordinate 6,546 of JAURNA010000065.1, forward strand.
GCCGACTTAAGCAAAGCGCAGAAGAAAAAACTGGCAGAATGGTTTGAAGGTCAAATGAATGGATGAAACCTTCTTGTGGAATCACCCGGGATCGACTCTGCGTGCATCGTGGCTTTATTCATGGCTCAGGTGACTTCCCCTTGTCAGAAACAACATGTAATGGCGTCTTCACCTCGCTGTGTTGAGGTAAACTGAAACGATAACACGAAGGTGGGAGGTGCGGCATTTTTCAAAACTGCTTTTGCAACGAGATACCAAGCCTCTCCAAATTCCACAGTTCCGTACGCGATCTAATTGAGAATTGCAGCAATTCCCGGTAGTTCTTTTCCTTCGAGGTATTCAAGCATGGCTCCTCCTCCGGTAGACACGTGGCTTACACGATCTGCCAGTTTGAACTTATTGATTGCAGCTACCGAATCTCCACCACCAATCAATGAGAATGCGCCATTGTCCGTTGCTGAAGCAATCGCTTTCGCAACAGCAACCGTTCCTGCCTGAAAACGCTTCATTTCGAACACACCCATTGGTCCGTTCCAAAGGATCAAACGCGACTGGCCAATCACTGCTTCGCACGCCTGAATACTCTCCTGACCGATATCCAGTCCAATCCATCCAGACGGAATTTCGTCAATCGCCACTTCGTTCGTATTCGCATCATTGTCGAATGCATCGGCGATCACGGTATCCGTTGGGATCAATAAATTGACTCCTTTGCTGCGCGCAGCTTCCATAATTTTTCGAGCAACGTCGAGGTAATTTTCCTCAACCAGTGAACCTCCCACTTCGCCACCATTGGCCTTCACAAATGTGTACGCCATTCCTCCGCCAACAATCAGGTTGTCCACCTTGTCAAGCAGTTGTTCGATGATCGTAATTTTTGACGAAACCTTTGCTCCTCCAACTATTGCCGTAACTGGTTTTTCGCTGCTGTTCAGCACTTTGTCCACACTCTTGATCTCTGCTTCGATCAATTTGCCAAACATTTTGTCATTTGAGAAAAACTGAGCCACCACCGTCGTACTTGCATGCGCACGGTGTGCTGTTCCAAAAGCATCGTTCACATACACATCTCCATGGCGCGAAAGTGATGCTGCAAAGTCTTTATCTCCTGCTGTTTCTTCCGGATAAAAGCGGACGTTTTCCAGCAATAAAATCTGCCCTGGATTCAATACCGCACTCATTTCAAACGCCTTTTCTCCGATGCAATCTCCGGCAAACAACACTTCAGCTTGCGTCAATGTGGCGATGTGATCAGCAATGTTTTCCAACGAAAATCGCTTCTCATACCCTTCTTTTGGTCTTCCGAGGTGCGACATCAAAACAACACTACCTCCATTGTCCAAAATGTGGCGGATTGTCGGAACCGCTGCCCGAATTCGTGTATCGTCTGTAATCGCAAGCGTTTCTTTATCCAATGGAACGTTGAAATCTACACGTACCAGTGCTCGCTTTCCGGAAAAATCATAAGAAGAAAATTGGGTCATTTCATCGGTTTTTGCGCTGCGAAGTTAGGAATAGTTAATGATGAATTGGAAATGATGGGTTGGAAATGATGAATTGATTACTTTCATCACGAGATGTCCGAACAGCCAAAAATATTTACCTTGAGGCAGGTGGTTTCTTCGATTCGCAAAACGATTGAAGAACGCTATCAAAGCATGTATTGGGTGAAGGCGGAAATGCACAAGCTCAATCAATATCCGAGTGGGCATTGCTTTCCGGAATTGCTTGAAAAAGCAGACGGGAAGATTGTTGCTCAAATGAGTGGCACCATCTGGAAGCATCATTTTGATTTGATCAATGAACGATTCATGTCTGTGGTGAAAGAGCCGTTGAAAGACGACCTGACGCTTCTTATGAAGGTGAAAGTCGAATTTCACGAAACCTATGGATTGAAGCTTCAAATCCTGGACATCGATCCGAATTACACCCTGGGTGAACTGCAACGCGAACGTCAGGAAACACTCAAGAAGCTTCAGGCAGCAGGATTGATCAACGCCAATCAACAATTGCGGTTTCCGTTACTTCCGCGGCGTGTGGCGGTAATCTCAGCGGAATCGAGCAAAGGACTCTCCGATTTCAATAAGGTTCTGGATGAAAATCCCGATCGTTTTTCGGTGTTCCGAATGTTATTTCCAGCTTATGTCCAGGGGGATTTGGCCATCGGATCGATCATTCGTCAGCTCAAACGCATCGAAAAAGTCAGGCATCATTTCGACGTTGTTGTTATTGTTCGCGGAGGAGGTGGCGAGGTCGGAATGTCGTGCTACAACCATTATGGATTGTGTGAAGCTATCGCATCGTTTCCACTGCCCGTACTTACCGGAATTGGTCACTCGACCAACCTCACTGTTGCAGAAATGATTGCGCATCGAAACGCGATTACGCCGACCGAGCTCGCCGATTTTCTGTTGGATGCCTTTCGCGAATTTGCCGTTCCGGTATATGACGCACCCATTCAACTTACACGTGGGATTCAACGATTGTTACGTGACAACCAACAACGCATCGGTTCATTGGCCCAACGTTTCCGGGGAGCAACGCAATCGGGCCTGCACAATCATCAGTTGCGCCTGAATCGTTCGGGAGAACAGATCCGACTTGCTTTTCAGCACGGAATGCACATTCACCTTCAGACGATGTCCAATGTGGAACGATCACTGGCCTATCGTGCAACGCGTGTTTTGTCTGAAATAGACGTTCAGCAGCAGACGATTGTATCGGATTTGAGGCGGTCCCTGACCCTTCAGCTTCAACAGCGGAAAAGCCAACTGGAAGAATCCGAACATCTGGTTCGAATCATGGATCCGATTCACGTGTTGAAGCGCGGATACTCGATCACAACATTGAATGGGAAATCGATCGGGTCGAACGTTGAACCCGCTGAAGGCGACACATTATCAACCAGAACTGCTACTTTTAATGTAGAATCGACAGTTACCCGAATAAAACGAACAGAAAATGACTGAGGAAATCAAGTATGAAGCTGCATTTGAAGAGTTGCAGCGAATTGTTCAGGACATTGAGGAAGGCGAAATTTCCGTTGATGAACTCAGCGAAAAAGTGAAGCGTGCCGCTGTGTTAATTCGACTGTGCAAGGAAAAATTGCATACGACGGAAGAAGATGTGAATTCCATCCTGAAAGAACTGGAAGACGGCGAATCTTAGTTGTATGGCCCGCGGTTACCGATCCTTCCTTCACCCCATCATTTTCCTTCTGGCCTTGCTCGGAATGGCATGGTTCTTTGGCATTTTCAGCACCATGAACTCGGGTCCGTATTCCACGCATCAATGGCGGCAAACCGATTGCCTGTCCATCACACAGAACTATGCTGAGAAGGGACTTCCGTTTTTAGAACCCGAGATTTACTGGCAGGGTGAAGGTAAAGGAAAAACAATGAGCGAATTTCCCATTGTCTACTACATTGTAGGAAAAATCTGGTCCCAAACGGGGAAAAAATACTGGATTTACCGACTGTTGAACTTCTCCATTTTCCTCCTTGGGCTGTATTACCTGCGAAAGGCCTGCAATCGTTTTCTGAAGGATGAAATTTGGTCGAGTTTATTGGTATTGCTGGTCTTTACTTCTCCACTTCTCGCGTACTACTCCAACAATTTCCTCATGAACGTGAATGCCCTCTCGCTTGCGTTCGTGGGAGCCTACCATTCTACCCGTTATGCCTTCGATCGAAGGCCCGGTAGCTTGACGTATGCGGCGCTTTTTTTCTGCCTGGCCGGATTGTTGAAAATCACGTCTCTTTTGCTGTTTTTCGCCGTGGGTGCATTGCTTCTTTTCGATGCCGTGAAGCGAAAGAAAATTCGGGACGAGTGGCGAAATCTTCTGCCATTCGCACTCACCCTTTTGGTGATTGTGACCTGGTATTCGTTCGTGCATCTGTACAATGCCCGTCATTTGTCGACAGTATTTCTGCAGGGGATTCTGCCCATTTGGGAGTTGGATCATTTTGATATTGCCAACAATTTCAAACTCCTTACAACCGACTTGCTTCCCGAGTATTTCCACCCTTGGGTATTTGTGCCTTTGCTCACATTCGCCCTGATCATTTTGTTCGTTCGAAAATCCGTCGATACGTCACTGAAATGGATGTCGCTTCTCGTGCTTTTCGGTGTCATTTGTTACCTGTTGCTCTTTTATCAGGTATTCAACCATCACGATTACTACCTTATCAACCTGTTGCCGATGGTTGTGCTTTTCTTACTGGTCACTGTGCGCTTCGGGCAGCATCGAATTCCCAAAATTGCCGGGCATCCGGTTACAAAGCTCTCGGTTCTCGGTTTGCTGTTTTTCCTTTGCTGGAATACGGCTGTGCAAACCCGAATCAAGTACAGCATCGCGGACGGTTGGGTATCCCATTCATCTCTGATTTCTGAAGAGGACCAAAAATATTGGGAGTGGTTTCATTGGCACTACGGTAGGACGTTGGCGGAACTTGAAACCATTGAACCCTATCTCAAATCGATTGGTGTTGAAACGTCAGATCAGGTTGTTTCCGTTCCTGATCCAAGCATCAATATCAGTCTGTATTTGATGAATCGGGCGGGCTACACCGATTTCGAATTCTACGATTACCAGGGAGAAGATCGCATTGAAAAATTCATTTCCCTCGGTGCTAAATACCTCGTGATTAACTCTCCGGATGCGTATGATATACCGCACCTGCAACCGTACATGACCGATAGCATCGGTGCCCGAGGAAATACCCGGATTTATCGGTTGTCCAGCAGGCGTTGAATGTCTTCGATGAGACGGTTGACCTCTTTTTCACTTGTGCCATCGTAATACCCGCGAATTCTTGCTTCCTGATCGATCAAAACAAAATTGTTCGTGTGGATAAAATCGCTCCCGGCATCACCGAGGTTTTGTGCTTCGGCAGGCTTTAAAATGAAGTAGGA
>JAURNA010000066.1 GCA_030830385.1 Crocinitomicaceae bacterium
CGTCGAATCGATCTTGCCCTTCATAGTGAAGTCCATGCTCGTTCAGGGTGCCGTTGTCATTCAGGATATCAACCGTTTGTAAATTGTGCTTTTTGCCCAGTTCATAATCGTTTGTATCGTGCGCCGGAGTTACTTTCAAGCATCCTGTACCGAATTCCATGTCGACATAATCATCGAGAACAATCGGAATGGTTCGGTTGGCCATCGGAACAATGGCCTGCTTACCATGAAGATGCTTGTAACGATCGTCGTTCGGATTGATACAAATCGCCGTATCTCCCAGAATTGTCTCCGGACGCGTAGTCGCAATAATCAACCACTCATCATCAGAGTCCGCAATTTTGTAGCGAACGTGGAACAACTTGGAGTTCACCTCCTTGTACAATACTTCCTCGTCCGACAACGCTGTCAATGCTTCCGGATCCCAGTTTACCATGCGTAATCCGCGGTAAATCTTTCCTTTGTTGTACAGATCAATAAAAACATCGATTACGGATTCTGAATATTCCGGATCCATCGTAAAATTGGTTCGCTCCCAATCACAAGAGGCTCCCAGTTTTTTCAGCTGTTCGAGAATGATTCCACCGTGTTTGTCTTTCCATTGGAATGCGTGCTCCAGAAACTCATCGCGCGTAAGATCAGACTTCTTTATTCCCTCCTGGCGCAGTTTGTTTACCACTTTTGCCTCCGTAGCAATCGAAGCATGGTCCGTTCCCGGCACCCAACAGGCGTTTTTACCGAGCATTCGCGCACGACGCACCAAAACGTCCTGAATGGTGTTGTTGAGCATGTGCCCCATGTGGAGAATACCCGTGACATTCGGTGGCGGAATGACCACCGTATAGGGCTCACGATCATCGGGTTCCGAATGAAAATATCCTTGTTTCATCCAGTAGTCATACCACTTCTCCTCTGCCTTATTTGACTCGAACGTCTTCGGTGTTTCCATTGTATCCTCTCGATTTGGACTCAAAATTACGAATTCAGAGAGGAATGATCCTTTGCGACAAAGCATTATTTTTGAGAAAAAGTCCCTATGAAATTCGCATCCGTGACCCTTTTCTTCTCGCTCCTTCTCGGAATGGCTTCCTGTTACAAAGGTTCGTCTGCTGATGTTATCATTCACAATGCGAAAATTCACACCATGGATGATCAGGGAGCGACCTACGAAGCCGTCGCAATCAAAGACGGTAAAATCCTCGAATTGGGTCCCGAGCGAAAAATTCTGAACAAGTACAGTGCAGATGAAGTGATCGACGCAGAAATGAAGGATGTGTACCCGGGATTCACGGACGCCCACGCACACATTTTCTCGTATGCACGGAAGAAATTGGGTGTTGACCTCGTTGGATGCAGATCTTTCGAAGAAATGATTGTTCGCATCGAAAAGTATCACAGCAAGCACGATCGTCCGTATATCATTGGACACGGTTGGGATCAGTCGCTTTGGGGAGAGAATACAATGCCGATCAATGACACGTTGAATCTTCTGTTTCCCGGTATCCCGGTGTGTTTGTTTCGGATTGACGGACATACTCTTTTGGCGAATGATTATCTGATTGCACAATCCGATGCCCTTGCGAAGTACAAGGCAGATCCCGAGCTCTTAACGGGCGGTTATTACGAACAACATCCGAAGGTTCTTCGCATGGAGTGCAAAGGGCCGTGTGATGTTCCTTCCGGTGTATTCGTTGATAACGCCATGAACCCTATCCTGGATATTCTTCCGGATTTCAGTGACGAGGAATTGAGCGGCGCGATCCTGGAAATTCAGCAAGAATTGCTCTCGTATGGAATCACAGGAGTTCACGAGGCTGGTGTGAAGTACCGTGAGATGAGACTGTTCGAGCGTTTGATGGAAAAGGGCAAGTTCCACCTGAATCTTTACGCGATGCTCTTACCTACCCCGAAGAACAAAGCGTTTGCGGAGAAAAACGGGGTTTATAAAAAACACAGCTTGTTGGTTCGAAGTTTCACGGTACATGGGGATGGGTCACTTGGATCACGGGGAGCCTTTCTAAAGCGCCACTACTCGGACCGGAACAATCATTCAGGGTATTTCTGTACATCTCCCGAACGTATGCAATCGATCGCTGATTTTTGCGAAGGAATCGGCTATCAAATGAATACGAACGCCACGGGGGATTCCACCACTCGCCTGTTGCTGGATATTTATTCGGGAGTTGCGAAACGGAATCCAGATCATCGCTGGCGAATTGAGCATGTGCAGGTGATCGACGTGCAGGATATCATGGCGTTCGCAAATGTTCGTGCTCTGCCCGGTGTTCAACCAACGCACGCGGTAAGTCATCAACACTGGGCCGAAAGTCGCCTGGGACCTGATCGAATGCCCGGGGCGTACGCCTACCGATCATTACTGGAGGCCTGTGGGTTGTTGGCGATTGGTACCGACTTCCCTGTGGAATATACCGATCCTTTTCGAACGATTCATGCAGCTGTGAATCGCCAGAATGCCGAAAATCATCCCGGAAGCGGATTCTTGGCACAGGAAGCGATTGCCTTCGATGAATGTATTCGCGGGATGACGATTTGGGCAGCCGTTGCAGCCTTTCAGGAAGATACATTGGGTTCGCTGGAAGAGGACAAAGACGCAACGCTCGTCATTTTCGACGGACCTGTTACGGCCAGCGGACCGTACAAACCCAATTTTGCCCATACCGTTTTTATAAGAGGAGAAAAGGTCTATTCCGTTGAATAGACCCTTACACCAAATCCCGAGTTACCAAACCAGAAAAAAGTAACGTCAGGCAATTTTCGTTAAAACGATGGACACGAAATCGTTCGGAACGTAATCGGTCGATCTTTACATCCGAAAGTAAAGCCCATCGAAACTTCGTGCGATCCACCGGATACTCCATTGTTCAGTCGTGATACCGTGATGTCGTAGCTGTATCCCAGCTTAAATTTCTTTGTTTGTACGCCGATGGTAAGAATGAAGGCATCACGGTTACGGAACCAGGCACCTGCCGTAAAGGATCCATACTTCACATATGTACCAAGGTTCAATTGCATAAACCCATTTTGATACGAATAGATCACAGATGGCATGATCGTCGTGATGTTGTTAAACTGAGACTTTCCTCCAAGCGGAATGCTCGCAGACATGTGTCCGGTAAACCGCATCGGTAAACGCGATTCACCTATGATCATGGATTCATTGGGGGTGTTCAGGTGATGCCCAACAAAACCAACATTGAAATTTTTATTGAACAATACCGTTCCCACGGTGGCATCGAAGAAACCACGTGAACCACCTCGGGGAATGTCTCCTGTTTGGTAGATGAACCCTCTTCGTGGATCGATCATGTCTCCGAAAGTCAGTTTATCCCAATCCAGGAACTTCATCCAATAGTTGGCTTTCGCTCCCATTAACCAGGTCCACTTGCGCCCCAATCTCAGGTGATACGAATACATTACGCCCAACTGCGAAGAGTTGATTGTTTGTGCCTGTACGTCGTGTACGGCCAGCACGCCAAATCCACCTTGAATGTTCTTGTAGTAATCGTCGTAACCTGCTGCGTATGATACATACGCCCCCGAAAGCGACGGCCATTGGTTTCGGTAATTCATCGATACACGCGGGCACGAATGCGTTCCTGCGAATGCCGGATTCAAATAAATCGGATTTGCATAGAACTGTGTGAATTCCAAATCCTGAGCATAAGCTTCAATGGCTCCAAACATCACAAGACAAATACTGATTACACCTCTTTTCATACCCTACCTCCTATTATATGCATGTCCCATTCCATTTCTTTTTCCAGCAGCAATTCGAAGCGAAAGCTGATGAGACAGTTCACTTTGCTCCGTCATTGCACTTTGCGTATAATCTGCGCTGTACTGGAAACTAAACCTTCCAAAATCCATACCGATTGATGCCGCAGGCTCCAGACGATCTGATGTCGCCACCCCGATTCGAAGTCCTGAGAACTCTCTGTCGGAAGCACTTGTTGACCAATTCCATGTGAAATTCGCTCCTGCCCAAACTTCCGAGAGCGCTTCCTTCTTTTGGTATACCACATATGGTGAAAGCATGATTTTCGCCCCACCATTCTTCCATCCGTTGGATTTCCAATCTCCACCCAGTGTTGCCACATAATGATGTCCTCTTCTGCGCGGTGAACCCCAATCATTCGAGAACATATTATCGTTGTGACGGAAGAAGTTATCTACCTGGAAACCGGCAAAGAACCACTCGGTATTGATCAACAACCCGGCGCCCAAATCGCGGTACAAGAGATTCTGACCGATTGGCTGTTGCTCACCTTCGTAGTAGGACAGTGCAGTTCCGCGATCCATTTCCACGGATTCTACACTCCCCATCTTACCTGAATTTAAGTGTTTATCACCCAGTTTGAAGCGAAGCGATGGCTCGATAGAAAACTGGTTCGAAACGGAAATTTTTGGTGAATACGTGAGTGCAGCCTGCCCGATCATAACTCCACCATCTTTGTAGTGGCTGTGGTTCAATTGAAGTCCCCAACCTCCACGAATTCCGTAGGCATAACCGTCGATAGAAACCTGATTCATGAGTTGTTCGTTCTCGGCCCCCATCCACTGGTAGCGTGAAAATGTTTGGACGCGAGTACCCATCAGCGTGCCGGCAGAACTAAAGCTAATATCGCTTATGGCCATTCCCGGTATTGCATATCGCGGATCGCGCGTATTCGTCAAAGCAATTGGATTATCCATCATGCGCTTCACGTTTCGTCCGAATCGATTCAGTCTGTCTGCAATTGAGACTTTCATATCGAGTCCTTTGGATACTCCTCCGTTCAGAGCTCGTCTTGCCCGCTCAACGGAAACTTCTTCAATGAAGATATCCACTTCACGAAGTGCGCGAACGTTGATTTGATTTTCATCTTCGAAATTGCTGTGTGGACCTTCCGGTTGCTCTTCATACATCTCATGCGAATATAGCTTTCCGGTGCTCACTGCTTGCGATTGGTTTCCCTGAGGTCCCTGAAGAGGTGCGAGCTCCGTCGGTGTCAGCGACGGATTTGCCTTCACGAACTTTCCATGCTGAGCCCGGACCGAAGTGAGCTCTTCCCGTGAAATGAATGACAACTTTCCAATTCGGAGGTCATTCTTTGATCGAAGCATAATCGCTTCATTGGCGGAAAGCGACTCAATGCGTTCTTTCAGTTCTTTCAGTTCCAATTCTTTCGCCTGCAGTTCTTCTTTCATGGCAGCTAATTTGTCAGAATCGCCAGTAGTTGAAGACAATGCTGAAGATGCCGCGTCTTGATCCGTGAACCACATGAGTCCACCCGTTGAAATTAATAAGAGCAAGAGTGCAGCAGCTGAAATTACGGCTACCGGACGGCGCTTACGTTCTAATTTACCGGCATCCGGATACACCATATCCTGACGTTCTAACCGGGCCATTTTCCATAGATCCCGATCCACATCCAGCTCCGGATGTTGCATCAGAAATACTTCCAGCTGCCCGATTTGCTCCGGGGTCAAATTCCCTTCAGCCCATTCGAATAACCAAAGATCAATGTTAGAAAACGAGGTATTACTCATACCAACTCTATCATTCCTTTTAACTGCTTCTTAATTTTATTTCGCGCTCTGAACAAATAAACTTTCACCTGTGCATCGCTCAATTCAAGAATTTCTCCAATGTCCTTGTAGGAATATCCTTGAAGATCTCTGAGCAAAATAACGCTCCGTTGGATGGGCGGAAGAATACTTATCGCTCGTTCAACGACCTGATTCGATTCGAAAAGTAAGGCCTCGGATCTGCTTGATTCAATTTCCTGAATCTGATCCCTGAGTTGAATTCTGCCTTTTCTGTTCGAAAGGTTAATCATCGAGTTGTGCGCTGTTGTAAACATCCAGGACTTTGCCCTGGCGGGTTCTACTTTCTTTCGATGCATCCAGAGCTTTTCAAAAACGTCCTGAACAATATCCTTCGCATCCTCCTCGTTTCGCAAGAAACGGATGGCATATCCGTAAAGATTTCCGGACTGCTCCCTGACGATTCTATTGTACTCCTGACGTCTCAAATTGCCTTTTGATCAACAGTTAAAACAAATAATGGTACGATAATGTTACATGTTTATAACATCGGAATCCGATAAATCGTACGAAATCGGAATGTTTTTTTTGCATAACTGCGCTTTCAATGAGTGGATCAATGCTTTCAATGAATATTTATTTCGTGCTTTTTCCTACATTCGTGATAGATCAAAGACCATCGTATGCTTGAAGGAAAAAGACTTTTTGACCTACCGTATCATCAATTGAACAACTATCCGAATCCAACGATGTTTTCATCAAAAGTGGAGGGTGAATGGAAATCCGTTTCAACGGCCGGGTTTCTTGAGCAGGTTATGAAAATTTCAAGAGGATTGATCGGATTGGGAGTTCAGGCTGGTGACAATGTCGGACTGGTGTCTTCTACCCGTTATGAATGGAATGTGCTTGACATCGCGATTCAACAGGTCGGGGCCATTGTTGTTCCACTTTACCCCAATATTTCTGAAAGTGATTATCGCTATATTTTCAATGATGCCGGACTTCAGATTTGTGTGGTTGCGGATGAGGAAATTTACGGAAAGATCAAAAGCGTGGAATCGGAAATTCCTTCGCTGAAATCGTTGTTTACCATGAACGAGGTTCAGGGAGCCGAGCATTGGTCAAAAATTGCCCGTTTCGGCGAAAATGTTGATGAATCTGCTGTAAGAGAGCGCATGGACAGTGTCAGGCACGAAGATTTGGCGACCATTATCTACACATCCGGAACCACGGGAGATCCCAAGGGAGTGATGCTTTCTCACCGCAATATTGTTTCCAATGTGGAAGCTTGCATTGACCCTATTCCTGCGGACGAAAACTCGAAAGTACTTACGTTCCTGCCGGTTTGTCACGTGTACGAGCGTATGCTGCATTATATGTACATCTACCTGGGATGTTCGATTCATTTCGCTGAGTCTTTGGAAACGATCGGTGACAACATCAGGGAAGTACGTCCGGACGTATTTACTGCCGTTCCGCGGTTGATTGAAAAAGTATTTGACAAGATCATGGCGACCGGAGACCAATTGACGGGAATCAAGCGAAAATTGTTCTTTTGGGCTGTTGAATTGGGTGAGCAATACGATCCGGTGAAGCGATCGGGCTGGTACAACGTTAAGCTGGCCATCGCCCGCAAATTGATTTTCTCGAAGTGGCAGGCAGCTTTGGGAGGAAATGTAAAGGCAATTGCTTCGGGTAGTGCAGC
>JAURNA010000067.1 GCA_030830385.1 Crocinitomicaceae bacterium
AATCTGTTTGGGGCGAACCGGGTATTATTACGTCGCTACGTGACAGTGTGGTAGTGGTATCGCTTCACGTAGATGAGCGCACAAAACTGCCGGAGAGTGAACGGAAGACGGTTACTGTTGCGGGTAAGAAGCGAAAAATGAAGACCATTGGTGATAAATGGATGTTCAAACAAATTATGGAATACAACATCGCAGCCCAGCCTTATTACGTCATGCAGAATACAGAAGGGGAGGATTTGGGCAATGGCGAAGCAACTTATGAAAACCACAGCGACCCTGATGATTTCCGGGATTGGTTATACGATGGACTGAAAAGGTTCAAGAATCAAAAGTGAATAAAGTGATTTTATCCCCTCCCAACCGGAGAGGATTTTTTTTAGCTTTAATCCGTGAATCAATACCTGAGTACACCCATCGAGTACCTAAAGGGCGTTGGCCCGCAAAAAGCATCGTTGCTCAAGTCTGAACTGGGTGTTCATACCTTTGAAGACCTCCTGTTTCACTTCCCCTTTCGCTACGTAGACCGATCTCAGGTACACAAGGTGTCGGAGGCGAGTAGCCTGAATGGATTTGGCCAGTTTCGCGGGCAGATCGTATCAATTATGGAGTCGGGTGTGGGCAGAAACAAACGGCTTACGGCCAAATTTCAGGATGATTCAGGCATGATTGACCTGGTTTGGTTCAAAGGAATCAATTGGGTGAAAAATTCGCTCAAACCCTATGTCGAAATTCAAGTGTACGGAAAACCCACGCGATACAAAAACAAGTGGAACATCGCCCATCCGGAAATGAGTGCGGCTGTGAACCACAATGGACCTGATTTCCGACCTGTGTATTCCAGTACGGAGAAGCTTACATCGCGCGGATTGAACTCCCGGGGAATCGCAGTATTGATTCGCAATCTTCTCGAAGACTTTCGCGATCCGGTTGAGGATTTTTTCGAGGCTCCGTTCCGTTCGCACTATGATTTAATGCCGCTGAAAGACGCATTGATTACAGCACACATTCCCACGTCCCTGCACGTTGCTGAACAGGCAATGTTTCGGCTGAAATTCGAAGAACTCTTCTTTCTCCAAATGGAACTGCTGGTTCGCAAGAAAATCAGCTTTCAGAAATCCAAAGGACACGTTATGAAGGAGGTTGGCGATCACTTCAATACCTTTTACAAGCGACACATTCCCTTTGATCTCACCGGAGCACAGAAAAAAGTCCTCAGGGAGATTCGTCATGATATGCAAACCGGTCATCACATGAATCGCCTGTTACAGGGAGATGTGGGATCCGGGAAAACACTGGTTGCTCTTTTGACGACTTTACTCGGACTCGACAACGGTTTTCAGGCGGCCATCATGGCTCCGACAGAAATTTTGGCCAATCAGCACTTTGATTCCATCTCGGAAATGCTTGATGGAATGAACATTCAGGTTGAGCTGCTCACAGGATCTACGGGCAAAAAACACAGGATAGAAATTGACCAAGGACTGCAGGACGGATCCATTCACATACTCATCGGAACGCACGCTTTGCTTGAACCCCATGTTCAGTTCAAAAACCTGGGTGTAGTCGTCATTGACGAACAACATCGTTTCGGAGTAGCGCAGCGAGCAACCATGAGAAAGAAAAACACCATTCCTCCGCACATTCTGGTAATGACAGCAACTCCCATTCCACGTACACTGGCAATGACGTTTTATGGAGATTTGGACGTTTCGGTAATCGATGAATTACCGCCGGGAAGAAAACCAATCACAACCATTCATCGCAGAAATGCGAGTCGCCTGCGTGTCTTTGGTTTTTTGAAAGAAGAAATCGCGAAAGGCCGTCAGGTGTATATCGTCTATCCCCTGATTCATGAATCGGAAACGATGGACTTTAACAACCTCATGGACGGATTCGAGGCCATTCAGCGCGCATTTCCACGGCCGGATTACAATGTGAGCATTGTGCATGGTCAAATGAAAGCGGCAGACAAGGATTTTGAAATGGATCGATTCGTTCGAAACGAAACACAAATTATGGTTGCCACCACCGTGATCGAAGTGGGAGTAAACGTTCCCAATGCATCTGTGATGGTGATCGAAAGTGCAGAGCGTTTTGGACTCTCGCAATTACACCAGTTAAGGGGCAGAGTAGGGCGAGGAGCGGAACAATCCTACTGTGTGCTCATGACGGGAGATAAGCTGTCCAAAGAGACCATCAAACGCATGGAAACCATGGTTCGGACCAATGACGGTTTCGAGATCGCTGAGGTGGATTTGCAGCTCCGCGGACCGGGTGACCTGATAGGAACGCAGCAAAGTGGAATGCTCAATCTTAAGGTTGCCGACATCGCCAAAGACAATCATTTGGTCGTTCTCGCTCGTAATGCTGCGAAGAAAATGCTGGAAAAAGACCCGGCGCTTGAGCACCCAATGAATGCGGGGGTAAAAAAACAGCTGAACCGAATGCTGGGTGCCCGACCCAACTGGGGCGATATTGCATAAGTAACATTTTGGCACGATTTCCGTAAGAATAAGTAACAAACAACCCAGTATGAAGCATTTGCTCGTTCTCTCGTTGGTGTGCCTGACGGGTCCAGTTTCTGCACAAATTGTTGGAGGAACACTCCCGCACGAAGGCAGAAAGATGGTTACGCAATCCGATTTTACCTTGCCGTCTTCCCGAGAAGGATACGCCGTTTATCAATTGGCCGTGAACCGGGAAGGAAACGTTACAGGAGCAAAATTGATGGGAACGGATTTGAAGAGTACGCCCCTGCAAATGAAGATTCGCGATCATCTGATGGAGTATAAATTCCAGCCGGGAACGTACTACCCTAAACACCATCACGTGGACATCAAAATCACACTCGTTCCAAAGCGTGAGGGGGAACCCATTCGGGAAGAGAATTAAGTCGTTAGTTTCTTACAGGGAGCTTTTGGGTGATATGCGTTCGCCAAAGACCGATGCGACCGCTTACTGCACTCCGGCCCAACAAACCCGGCTTATTCTCCGTACATCTCATTCACTTTACCCGCATGAATCTCAAGGATATTCTTTCGTTTCAATTTTAACGTAGGTGTCAACTCTCCGCCTTCGATAGACATTTCATTCTCCAACATACGAAATTGCTTGATGCGTTCCCATTGACCGAACTTCGCATTCAATTTCTCGACTTCTTTTTCCATGCGCGCTACAATCTTCGGATGACGAATCAATCCTGCATGGGAATCGTCGTTCAATTCAATCGACTTTCGGTTCGCCCATTCTTTCAGAAATGCATAAGAAGGAACAATCAATGCGGCAGGGAATCTCTGATTCTCCCCAATAACGATGATTTGCTCGATAAAGCGTGACTCCTTGAATTTGTTCTCCATGGCCTGCGGAACGATGTATTTTCCTCCTGAAGTTTTGAAGATTTCTTTTTTACGATCGGTGATTTTCAGGAATTTCCCTTCGATGAATTCCCCGATGTCACCTGTATGGAACCAACCATCTTTGATTACTTCGGCTGTTTTTTCCGGAAGGTTGTAGTAGCCCATCATAACATTGGGACCCTTTACCAGAATCTCGCCGTCCTCGGCAATGTTTACCTGAACACCCTCGACCAACTGTCCGACTGTGCCAATACGAATCCCTTTTTTGAAGCAATTTACGGATACTACCGGCGATGTCTCGGTCAATCCATACCCTTCCAGAATCGGGATGTTGGCCGCCAGGAATATACGCGCTAACCTGGGTTGAAGAGCTGCACTAC
>JAURNA010000068.1 GCA_030830385.1 Crocinitomicaceae bacterium
CCAGGCGAATTTCGGTACGGGAATTGCAAAACCCGTGATTCGTGGGATGCAAGGTGTGCGTATTGTGACATTTTTGAATGGAATGCGACTCGATAATCAACAATGGGGTGGAGATCACGGAATGGCTATTTCTACTTTAGGAATCGGGTCCGTAACAGTGGTGAAGGGACCATCTTCCCTCGCGTACGGAGCCGATGCACTTGGGGGGGCGATTCACTTTGTTGATCAGTCATACTTACCCCAGGGAGAATCAAAGCTGGGAGCAGTAGTTCGATTAGAGACGGCCTCTATGGGGCGCCAGACAGGGTTGAATTTCAAGACTTCCCGCAAGAAACTGCGGTTAATGGTTGCAGGGATGTACAATGATTTTGCAGATTATCAATTACCCAATGGACGCTATGGTCAGAATACTCGGTTCAAAGAAGCGGCGGGGAAACTCGCGCTCGGTTACAATCGCAACAATTGGGTGATGCACCTGCGTTATATGTACAGCCGAAATCGTCTGGGGCTGCCCGGTCATACGCATGATTCCATCATTTATCCGGAAGAATTTCAGGTAGACGACCAGTTTCGGCATGCCATTATTCCGGCACAGGTTATCGACAATCATTTTGTCTCACTTACCAATCGATGGTTCAAAGGTGATCACTCATTCACCTTGCTGACCGGAAATACCTTCAATCAATTGCGTGAGTTCGAAGAGAAGTTTCTTACTCCTGCGGTGAATCTAAACCTGAACAATAGCATCTACTCACTCAAATGGCATTGGCGATTGAGTGCAGGATTTCGCTGGACAAATGGACTCATGGGTAGCTATCAGGTGAATCGGAACGGAGATGCCTGGGAAGAAGATCTGCTGATCCCGGATTACCGTCAACTTGACAATGGTTTTTACAGCTTGTTGCAATGGGATTGGCGCTGGTGGGGATTGTGGAAACTGCGTGCAGGGGCTCGTTTCGACGCTCGTCAGTTGCAAGTAGTGGATTCCGAAGTGGCTGGAAATTTCGATCGAAATTACCCGAGTTTCAATGGTTCTATGGGGATTACATATGAACGGGGAAGTCACATGCTGAGAATAACAGCTTCTACCGGTTTTCGCGCACCGCACGTTTCTGAGTTAGCCTCGAACGGAGCACATAACGGCGCACTCCGCTATGAAATCGGTGATTTGAATCTCAAAACCGAACGCGGTACTCAGTTTGATTGTGTGTACGAACTTAAATCGCGTCACCTGCGAATGGTAATCAATCCGTTTTACAATTACACGAACGATTACATTGCGGTTAATCCGAAAGATTCGGTCATTGACGGATTACCGCTATTTCGCTATGAACAACTTGACAGGGTCGGGTTGTATGGGGGAGAGATCGCTTTGCATTATCACCCGCACTTCGCGCATTGGTTGCACATTGAGGGAGGATATTCGCACGTCATTGGGGAAGACGGCAATGGAAATTACCTGCCCCTGATCCCACAAAATCGAATCAACACATCGTTGCGATTTGATTTGGAAAGGCTATTCGAGAAATCATTCAAGATCGTGAATGTCCGGGTGAATCATCAATTGTTCCTCGACCAAAACAGAGTAGCTGCCATGGAAACGGTGAGCCCTCAGTACCAAATCATACACGCTGAAATCAACGCGAAGTGGAACATGAAGATGCCGCTTGAGATAGGGGTGGGTGTGCGCAATCTCTTGAATGAATCATACATCGATCACCTTTCCCGACTCAAGAACATTCAGATGCAGCACCCGGGGAGAAATTTCTATGTCCAGTTGAAATATACTCCCTTCTATAAAAAGAAGGACAAATCAAAAGATGATGGAATCCAGACCATCCCGGTACTCAAATAATTAAACGTTAAATCATTATAGAAAATGAAAAATCAAGCAAAACTCCTTATCGTTTTAGGATTAGCAGTAATTGGATTTACTGCCTGTAAGAAAAACAAATGTGCAGAGTGTCACTACGATGATACTTCTACGAATACAGAGGTAGAGCTCGGAACCAAATGTGGTGACGAAATCGAAGAGTTAGAGGCCAACGGTTATTCCGATGGAACCAATTCGTATACTGTGCACTGCGGTGAGCATTGATCACTCACCCCCAACAGTTTGTACAGAAAGAGAGTCATGGGCTCTCTTTTTTTGTGATTTATTCCCCGTTCAATCCAAATCGAACCAGATGATTATGCTGAAATCCTACCGCATCCACACAAATCGGTGGTGGATAAAAACTATGAAATTTGTTAGCTTCAGGTCATCCCAAACCATGACCTCGCTGAATTACACGGGGAGTTGAAACACGTATGCTGAAACAAACAGTTCGAAGAAATCACGATCGTTTCCCCGGAGACTTTGTGTTTCCGGCACAAAAAAGCCTCTGATCATTTTCATCAGAGGCCTTTCGTTATTTCAATGCAAGAATTAATAGTAAATCGCTCGTCTTACTTTTGTGATGTACTTCGCCATGCGAATTACCTGCTTGGTATATCCGTACTCATTGTCGTACCATGTGTAAATCACAACGTTTTTGCCATCTTTAGAAACAATCGTAGCGTTTGAATCAAATACAGAGCAGCAGTTGTTCCCGATGATATCGTTCGATACCAATTCAGGATCGGTCGCATAGTAAATCTGATTCACGAGGTTTCCATTCAATGCGGCATTTTTCATGGTTACATTCAATTCCTCCACGCTGGTTTCCTTCTCAAGCTCAAGGCTCAGAATCGCCAAAGATCCGTTCGGAGTGGGTACACGAACTGCATTTGCGGTCAATTTATCCTGTAGGGAAGGGATGACCTTGGTTACTGCTTTACCTGCTCCTGTTGATGTAATTACCATGTTGATGGCAGCCGAACGACCTCGACGTGGTTTCTTGTGCATATTGTCAAGAAGGTTTTGGTCGTTTGTGTAGGCGTGAACCGTTTCAATGTGCCCTTTCACGACTCCGTACTTGTCGTTTACGACTTTCAATACAGGCGAAATCGCATTGGTTGTGCAGGATGCCGCGGAATAAATTCGTTCATTGTCAAGGTTCAATTCACTTTGGTTTATTCCATAAACGATGTTTGGAATTCCTTTTCCGGGTGCAGTTAACAACACGCGTGAAGTTCCTTTTGCTTGTAAGTGACGAGAAAGTGCTTCCCGATCGGTGAATGCTCCGGTATTGTCAATGACAAGTGCGTTATGGATTCCATGTGCCGTGTAATCGATGCCTTCGGGTGCATTGGCTGCAATCATCTTAACAATTTGGCCATTAATAATCAACGCGTTGTTTTCTCCGTCTACGGTCACTGTTCCGTCGAATGCCCCGTGCACAGAGTCGTTTTTCAACAAGGCCGCACGTTTGGTCAATTGGTCGATTGAATTTCCACGTGTAACGATTGCGCGCAAACGCAATTGCTGACCTTTACCAGCTTGTTTGACCAACTCACGTGCTGCCAAACGTCCGATTCGCCCGAATCCGTAAAGTACAACGTCCCGAGGCTCGAATGGAACTGCATTCGAAGCTTCAAACCCACTCAGTTTACTTAGCAGGAATTCAGATTTGGATTCAAAATTGTCTTTCTCGTTCAGCCATTCGCTCGCGAGCTTACCAATGTCCAGTTTCGCTGGGGTAAGATCCATTTTCAGGATTTCATCAGCCAGTTCAGCACTTGTAAAAATGTCCACGGGTTTGTTTACCACGCGCTTGGAATACACGTGTAATTTTAAAACCTGAGCGACCGTGATGTCGGTAAGGTGCTTTCGGAAGAATACCAGTTCAATTCCTTTGTCGTAGAGCAACTCGCCCACCGTGCTTGAAAGTTTCACGGCTGCGCGTTCCTGTTCGATGTGCGATTTAAGTTCTTTTTCGTAGTCAATCGCTGTTTCCATAAGCCAATTATGATATTGTATTAAATAGATGTACAAACAAAAAAAGCTGCCCTTTGGCGGGCAGCTTTCCATTCTTATCCGAGATAAGCTTTTAGTAATTTGTTTCGGGAGGTGTGGCGCAATCTTCGAATGGCTTTCTCCTTTATTTGACGCACGCGCTCACGTGTAAGGTTGAACTTGGCCCCGATTTCTTCAAGGGTAAGTCCGTGGTTCATTCCAATTCCAAAGAACAAGCGAATGATTTCACGTTCCTTGTCTGTGAGTGTACTCAACGAACGTTCGATTTCACGTTGAAGGGATTCCGCCATGAGCGAATGATCTGCCTTCGGCGAATCGGTATTTGCCATTACGTCCATGAGCGTTCCTCCATCTTCCGAAGTGGACAGGGGAGCGTCCATAGATACATGGCGTCCGGAAACGTTTAAGCTTTCCTTGATTTTGTCTTCAGGAACTTCCAATGCCTCGGCCAACTCTTCTGCTGACGGTGGACGCTCGAATTCCTGCTCCAATCGGGAAAATGCCTTGTTGATCTTGTTCAAAGACCCAACCTGGTTCAATGGCAGACGTACAATACGCGCCTGCTCAGCTAACGCTTGAAGAATCGACTGACGGATCCACCACACTGCGTATGAAATGAATTTGAACCCCCGTGTCTCATCAAATTTTTGGGCTGCCTTTATCAACCCCAGGTTTCCCTCGTTGATCAGGTCAGGTAGCGTTAAGCCCTGATTCTGATACTGTTTTGCAACTGATACAACGAAACGAAGATTGGCTCTTGTTAATTTCTCCAGGGCCTTTTGGTCGCCCTGCTTGATGCGTCGTGCCAACTCTACTTCTTCTTCCGCAGTAATCAACTCTTCTTTACCAATATCCTGCAAGTACTTGTCAAGCGATTGACTTTCCCTGTTGGTAATTGACTTCGTAATTTTAAGTTGTCTCATGCTTTTTATTCGTTCTTTTCAAAATTTATGCTTGAAAAGCGACTACAAAGATACGGCGAAAAGAGCCTGATATCCAAAAAAAAGAGGCTTAAATTTGTTGGATACGAAATCTCTATGAGCCTCTGGTTGTCAGAGTCCGAATCCAATGTAATCCTTTCGACCGCTTTCCGTCATGTATTCAAGCAAAATTCCGCCGTTACGGCTGTTCAATTTTTCCGTGAGCTCATCGACACTGTTGACCGGGTCATTGTTCAGTTTCGTGATGATCATACCTTCTCGCAGGCCACTGGATTTGAGCTTCCC
Source organism: Crocinitomicaceae bacterium (assembly GCA_030830385.1). Classification (GTDB taxonomy): domain Bacteria; phylum Bacteroidota; class Bacteroidia; order Flavobacteriales_D; family Crocinitomicaceae; genus UBA4466. Next base: position 5,125 of record JAURNA010000068.1, read on the forward strand.
TGCACTTAACGATTTGATCTTGACACCAAAGTCAATTCCGAGCTCCTTTTTTTCTTTGCCGGTAAGCTCGCGGAACGTTGCGCCTAAGGCAACATTTTTTTCAATTTCTTCCTTCGAAACCAAACGTGTCTCTCCATCTTTGTTGCGCAATACAATCTCCAAGACCATTTGTTCACCTTTTGTATTGCGGACAGTTACCGGGACTTTGTCTCCCGGACGGCGTCTTCCGATTTCCTCTTGCAATGAAGCTGTAGAGTTCACGGTTTTACTTCCTACTTTCAGGATTACGTATCCTTCTTTCACACCTGCTTTTTGGGCACTTCCGTTCTCAACGACGCCAGCCACGTACACTCCGTCAAGGTTCGAAAGTTTTTTCTCTTCCTTCAGTTCCTGAGTGATATCCGCAATCTGAACGCCAAGGTATCCACGCTGAACGATTCCAAAGTCGATGATGTCTTCCATTACTTTGCGAACCAAATTCGACGGCACCGCAAATGAATAACCTGCGTAACTTCCCGTTTGTGAAGCGATCGCCGTATTGATTCCAATGAGTTGCCCACTCGTGTTCACCAATGCACCACCGCTGTTTCCCGGGTTCACTGCGGCGTCAGTCTGAATGAATGATTCAATGGGAACAACCCCCGATTGATTTCCGGAAATGATGTTAATATTCCGGGCCTTAGCCGAGACAATACCTGCCGTTACCGTTGATGTAAGGTTGAATGGATTACCGACTGCAAGTACCCATTCACCCACGTGAACGTTATCGCTGTTTCCAAAAGGAAGGGGAGACAAGTCGCTCGCCTCGATTTTAAGAACCGCAATATCCGTGGACGGATCTGCGCCTACAATTGTGGCCTTGTACTTCCGGTCATCATTCAGCGTCACCTCAATCTCCTTCGAATTTTCGATCACGTGATTGTTTGTGACAATATAGCCGTCGGAGGAAATAATAACTCCTGACCCGGACCCTTCTCCGTATTGCTTGAATTCTTTCCCTCCGGCACCGGGTCCGTAGAAAAATTCAGAGAAAATATCACGTTGGAAATGGATGGTTTCAACCTTGGTAGTAACGTGAACCACAGAGTTCAAACTACTTTCCGAAGCAAACACAAAGTCTTCTGAAGGAACTGCATTCGATTGTGAAAATCTGGTTTTTTGCGCTCCATGCTGCTGATTGTCAGTCATTACGAGATCAGACTGTGGTGACGTTTCCTCTGTGTTGGCAAATAATAGAAAGCCCGCTAACGGAATCATTCCTCCCAGCAGACCCAGTCCAAAGCGTTTAATGCTACTATTCATTGTTCTTGTTTATTTGTTTTATTACCCATTACAGCAATTATAACGCCAAAGGAAAAAATATGTCATGTTGACAGCGTTAAATATTGTTAAGGATCGTGGCTTTTTTCCGATGCGACTATCCCCAATTTCATACCTTTGCACAGAAATGAAAGTTCGCTTTTCAAAATATCAGGGAACGGGAAACGATTTCATTATGCTCGATAATTTCTCGGGTCAATATGACAATCTTTTCATTGAGCAGATTGCATTTTTGTGCGATCGAAAACTGGGTATTGGAGCGGACGGATTGATCAAGCTTTCATCCCATCCTGAATTCGACTTTGAATTGGAGTACTACAATTCGGACGGAAGCCAGAGTTTTTGCGGAAATGGTGCGCGTTGCAGTATGTCATTTGCGCACAAATTGGGAACGATTTCTGAGGAAGCTGATTTTTGTGCAATCGACGGTCATCACAAAGCAACCATTCGGAACGGAATTGTTCGATTGGAGATGCTTCCGGTAGACAAAATGTCGCGTATTGATGGCGATTACGTACTGGATACCGGATCTCCACATTACGTGCACATGGCAGAAGGAGCCGAATTGAACATTGTTGAATTCGGAAAGCTCGTGCGTTACTCGAAACGTTATCAGGAAAATGGAATCAACGTGAATTTTCTGTTCGAAGAAGACGAGAACAGCATCTATGTGGAAACCTACGAGCGTGGAGTGGAAGACGAAACACTTTCATGCGGCACGGGCGTTACGGCCGCAGCACTTGTATACATGGTTCGACATGATCTTGAAGTGGGACAGGTGCTCGTGCGGACGAAGGGCGGAAATTTGGTTGTGGAAGCCGATAGAACAGAAGAAAATACATTTACGAACATTTGGTTGAGCGGTCCCGCTCAGCTTGTTTTTTCAGGAGAAATCGATGTCTGATTGGTTGATGAACGACATACGGGAATTCACCGCTGATTCAATCGAGGAAAACTCGGTCATGCTATGGATTTTACACGCTGATAAGGTTCCTCCACATGTGGGAATTTCGATTGGGCATGCTTATTTCAGCCTTAAGGTAGACGGAAAAGATGTCGACGTTAATGTAAAAAATGTATTGAGTGTGATTCGAATGAAATCCATTCCAACCCTGCTCGCAAATGTTCAAGATTCTCCAATTCGGAAAGAGACCATCCGGGAAATATATAATCAGTTCGAATATGCAGAAGCTCCCTTGTACTCGTGTTTGACGCCCATTAAACAGCTGTTTCAACGGCCTGAGGTTACAAAATTGATTTCCTTACTCGAACAGCTCGAGGCCGATGCCTGCATTCGGGGGTATTATGGCTTGAACCTCCCGCAGGATTATCGTGGAATTCCATTTTATACGGAAAAAGACATACACAATCACCTCAATCAATTAACCCGTGACATGGTTGAATGACATCCTGCTTCGAAGTCCGCAGCCCGGCGATGCAGATTTGATCCTCAAATGGGAAAATGATCCGGAGAATCGAAATATTTCCGATTGGAATGGCCCTTATTCAAAAGAAGACATTCGTGCGCTAATTCGCTCTCTGAATGAAGCCGGGGACCAACCTGAGCAAATTCGCATGATGATCGTCGATTCCGGCAACTACTGTTACGGTGCAGTCGATGCTTTTCAGGTGAATCATGCCGCCGGTAAATCCGGTATCGGAATCCTGATTGCAGAAAAAAAATACAGAAGAAAAGGAATTGCATCAAGCGCAATACGTCAAATGGAAAAGCACCTTTTTGAAACCTACGGAGTTGATCATTTCGAGGCCAGGATTCACGATGGAAATCACGCGAGTATTCGGTTGTTTGAATCACTGGGATATTCGAAAAACGCAACCGAACATAATGCCATTTTGCCAAATGCTGACTATATTCATACGTTTGAATTGAAACTATGAAGAAACCTGTAATCGCGCTCGTCCTGCTGCTACTTGCGGGCATAGGAGGATACCTCGCAAGACACAAAATAAAAGCGTTGTTATTTAGCCCTGCTCCCCGTACGGAGAACACGGTGGAAAAGCGGCTTTTGTTCCGGATCGACCCTACGTTAGACGAATTGGCCGACGCATTGCAGCAAGAGGGAATTATTTCTGATAAATCTCATTTTCTCAGCTATGTGCAGGAGAATAAGCTTCCGAAGGAAAACTTTGCTGCCGGGAAATACATGATTTTATCCGGTACACTGCTTGATGATCTGGTATCCGGTTTCGTTAAGGGAGATAACGGTCAGGGAAAGGCAGAAGTGAAGGTCAATGTTGTTTTCAATAACTGTGAAGTTGTAGAAGACATCGGTTCCAATATTTCCAGATGCATTCTCGCAGACAGTGCTTCCATCGTGGATTGCATCTTATCGAGGGAAACGCTCAGCACGTACAATTTTACCGCTGAACAAATTCCGGCACTTTTCATCCCGAAAACGTATGAAATGTACTTCGATACAAATGCTGAGGAATTCGTCGCCTTCATGGCGGAACGATTTAAGGAATTCTGGACAGACGAGCGGAAAGCAAAGTTGAAGGCGGTCGGTCTTGAAAGGGAATCACAGGCAGCAACTCTCGCGAGTATTGTATTCATGGAACAATCACGTCACCAGGAAGAATGGCCGATCATTGCGAAATTGTATTTGAATCGTCTGCAAAAAGGAATGAAACTAGAGGCAGATCCTACCTTTAAGTTTTGCTGGCCGGATCGATTAAATGGAATAGAGCATTTGTTGCACGTACATCGCGACAAGGACTGCCCGTACAATACGTATTTGTACAACGGAATTCCGCCCGGACCGGTTTGTATTCCTCCGGCGGATGCAATCGATGCGGTACTCAACCCTGCAGATGTCGACTATATTTTCCTCTGTGGTGATGGAACAGGGAGGCATAATTTTGCCGCTACGAATGCCGAACACGAGCGAAACGTAGCAGCGTATCGCAAATGGCTGCGTGAATACGAACAGTCCAAAGAAGGCTGAAATGAAAAGAAGAAATTTTGTAAAGCTAGGATTAGCCGGGGCCGCTGTGAGCGTAATGAAACCTTCCATGGCTGCACAATTATCAGAAAAGCAGCATAACCATGAAATGGGAACGGGTGCACCTGTCGTGGTTTCTACCTGGAGTCATGGAATGGCTGCGAATGCTTCTGCCTGGAAGGTGATTGAGAGCAAAGGACATGCTTTGGATGCCGTTGAGCAGGGGGTAATGGTTACCGAAATGGACATCGCCAATCGCAGTGTTGGAATCGGTGGCCGACCGGATCGCGATGGGCACGTTACGCTTGATGCATGCATTATGGATGAAGAATCCCGTTGTGGTGCTGTGGCCTGTTTGGAAGGAATCGATCACCCCATTTCCGTCGCCAGAAAAGTAATGGAGGAAACTCCACACGTGATGCTGGTGGGCAGTGGCGCGCGTGATTTTGCCCTGGAACACGGCTTCGGTCAGACGAAAACACCCATCAAAGAAGTCAAAAAGGACTGGAAGAAGTGGAAAAAAGAGCAGAAGGAAATGGTGAAAAAGCCCGAGATCAACCACGAAAATCACGATACCGTTGGTATGTTGGCTCTGGATGCAAAAGGACGACTGAGCGGATCGTGTACGACAAGTGGCTGGGCGTACAAAATTCCGGGTCGGGTAGGAGATTCACCAATCATCGGAGCTGGATTGTTCGTGGATGGTCATGTTGGAGCTGCATGTGCTACCGGAATGGGAGAAGCCGTCATTCGAATTGCAGGAAGTCATACAGTGGTCGAATTGATGAGACAGGGACTTTCTCCACAACAGGCGTGTGAAGCAGCCGTTGAGCGCATTATCCAAAAGCACAAGGACCTCACAGGACTTCAAGTTGGGTTTCTGGCCTTGAATTTGGAAGGTGAAGTAGGCGCTTATTCCGTCTACAGCGGATTTAATTATGCATTGAAAAGCAACGTTCGCGACGAATTGATTGACGCCAATTACGACCGTGAATGGGATTAAGTTGAAATGAGAACACTGATTTTTATAGGGTTAGTTATGAACGCGCAGGCACAGATGGAGACCACTCTTGAGTGGTCGTTTCTCCACCCTAAATCTCAAAAATGGCTGGAACTTGGATCCCATGGATCCGTCCAGGAAGCACTGATCGATTCCGGAGAAATGCCCGATCCATTCTACGGTGAAAACGAGGAGCAATTCGGCTGGATGGAAGATCATGTCTGGGAATTTCGTTCGATCTTTTTCCCTTCACAAGACGTTACACAGCACCGGTATATTGAGCTGGAATTTCCGTCCATTGATACCTATGCGAAAGTGTATCTGAATGACTCCTTAATTCTGGAAACCGACAATGCATTCATTCCGCATCGTGTTTTTATCCAGGATGCTCTCAAGCCTGGCCTTAATGAAATAAACGTGTTTATCACCCCTCCCGTAATCCATCACAAGAACCGGTACAAGGAAATGGGATATGAGCTCCCGGCTCCCAACGATGTTCACGAAACGGCAATCGCTCCTTTATCGAGAAAACCTCAGTACCAGTTCGGATGGGACTGGGCCTTGAGAATGAATACGATCGGTTTCCACAAGCCGGTAAGGGTATATGCGTATGATCACAATCGAATCATCGGCACTTCCATCAATACGGTTCGTATTCAGGATGGTCATGCATTGCTGCGGGGCCATGTGTCTTTAGCACGGATTGATAGTGGAAAATACATTTTGAATTCCGCCCGATTCGGTCAACACGAGATGCTGTTTCACGAAGGACACGGCGAGGTAGAATTGCGTTTAGACAACCCGTTGTTGTGGTGGCCGAAAGGACAAGGAGAAGCCCATTTGTACGAAGAGGAGTGGTCCTTGAATACAGTGGAAGATCGTCGTCCAATTGATCGGAAAGCATTTCGCTTTGGCGTGAAAACTTCAGAGTTGATCAACGAGAAAGATGAGTGGGGAACAAGTTATTACTTCAAAATTAACGGCCGTAGGATTTTTGCCAAAGGAGCGAATTACATACCACAGGAAATATTTCCAGCGAGGGTAACCGAGACGTCCGTCAAAAAAATGGTGAATAACATGGCTGCTGCCAATTTCAACATGATCCGTGTCTGGGGCGGAGGCTACTATCCGGACGATGTGTTTTTTGAAGCGTGCGATGAACAGGGAATCATGGTTTGGCAGGATTTGATGTTTGCCTGCGCAATGTATCCGGGAGATGATGAGTTCATTTCGAACATTCATAACGAGTTTCATTACCAGGTACCTCGGATTGCAGGACATGCATCCGTTGTGCAATTCAACGGTAATAACGAGGTGGAAGTCGCCTGGGGCAATTGGGGATTCCAGATCAAGTATGGACTCTACGGAAAGAATGCGCTCGAAATTGAAGCAGCATACGATCGAATTTTCAAAGAGACAGCACCGAACGTCATCAACCGGTATACGAGCATTCCTTACATCCATACATCGCCACTGAGCAATTGGGGGAAAATGCAATTTTACAACCATGGTTCACAACATTATTGGGGAGTGTGGCACGGAAAAGATCCAATCGAAGATTTTGGGAAGAAAATTGGACGCTTCAACGCGGAATACGGTTTTCAGAGCTTTCCTGAGTACAGCACGTTGAATACATTTTCAGAAGAGAAAGACTGGGAACTCAATTCAAATGTGATGAAACATCATCAGAAAAGCTACGTCGGCAACAATATGATCATGAAGCATGCCAAACGATTGTACGGTGAGCCGGAAAACTTCACGGAATTTGTGTATTATTCCCAGCTAACCCAGTCCATGGCTGTGAGCATGGCAATATCAGGACACCGGATTGATGCACCGCGATGCGGAGGAACACTCGTTTGGCAATTGAACGATTGCTGGCCGGCACCAACTTGGTCAAGCATTGATTATGAAGGAAACTGGAAGGCACTTCACTACCAGATGAAAAAAGACTATCGGGAGGTGGCAATTGTGGCCAAATACAACGATCTGGAGGACATCGAGTACCACGTGGTCTCGAACCTTGTGGACACGTTTGAATGCCGGATTCAATGCGAATTTTTTGACCTCGACGGAAACCGTCTGGGAATTGCTCATCTCTCAGAAAATCTGAATGGACAAGAATCACGAAAACTATGCCTGAAAGGGTGGGAAGACCGTCTTGAGAACGACAACGTTCACCTTGTTTTTACACACTGGGATGTTGCCGGAAATCAATATGTGTCCTCATTTAATCGCATTCACAAAACGGTCCCTGAACTGACGGAAGACGATGTCAGATTGAGTTTCGAAAAGACCTCTGATACCACAGGAAAATTGACGGTTCGGAACAATGCATTCGCCCGAAACCTTTGGGTGTATTGCATGAAACCCGGGGTTCAGTTCAGTCAGAATTTTGAAAGCCTTCTTCCCGGAGAACACGACATTTCAATTTCTTTTGATGGAAATGTTTCCCAGGAGGATTTCAAGATGATCTGGCTCAACAATCCTGAATAGCTCACAGCTATGAACGACTTTATACGGTTCAATGAGCAAGTGTAAAATCCAGTGATGTTGACCCACCGATTCCAGTTTAAGTCGATCCGTCAAATGAACGTGTCAAAAGTGGACATTTAATTGAGTCATTCGTTAATGGTGTTCCTGCCATAAATGCTACTTTTTTACAGCCTTATACGACAACGCAATACAACTAACTATCCATTTTTGGGGGTGGGTCACTTTCGTCCGGAATCGATGGGTCACAATGAGCCGGAATACCCGGGTTACCATCAGCCGGATTTAGTGGGTCAGTATGCTTGGATTATACACACTTCCTTGCAAAAGAGCTCGAATTGTAGACAATTCGTTTGAAAATAATACCCAGGTAGATTATATTTGAGCGCATGAAGATCGACGACGTTATTCAGAGTAAGTTTCAATCGTCTATACAAAAGGTTATGGTGAATGTGAGGTATACCTCCAATTTTTTTGGTTCCAAACAAAACACCTTCATGGCGAAACACGGATTGAGCATGGCCCAGTTTAATATTCTGCGCATTTTGCGGGGATCCGGAAAATCGATATCCGTGAATGCAATCAAGGAGCGCATGGTGGAGAAGTCTCCAAATACAACGCGTTTAATGGATAAGCTTCTGAACAAAGGACTGATTGTGCGTGAGCGCTGTGAGGTAGATCGTCGGATTGTATTCGTGAGTATTTCCGACGCAGGTCTGAAGGTGTTGGCAGATATAGACGATGAAGTGGAGGACGCAGGATTTTTCCCGCAGACACTAACAGACGATGAGGCTGAGCAATTGAGTGATTTACTCGATAAGTTGCGTGGATAGCATTATTTGTGGTTTTTCGTACGAATTTTCGCCGGTAAACCGACTCCAAGGTTGCTCAGGGCAGCATCAAAACTTCCTTTTTTCACATTCGCTCGTTCACGTTTTTGAAGCAATTTTGCAATTTCAATTGAAGTAATCATCGTTCGTATTTTTTGGGTTTTGAAGTAAGATAACCAAATTGCGTACCAAATTCAGCAACACCTACTAAGCTGTACCGTTCATCGATTGATCGGTTCAATGCGAACCACTTCTCCCGGTTTCATTTGTCCGAGGTGATAACGTTCCACGGAAACCCGAATCAAACGCAGGGTTGGAAAGCCCGCTGCCGCTGTCATTTTACGCACTTGTCGGTTCTTTCCTTCGGTGATAGTCAACTCGATCCAAGAGGTAGGGATATTGGCTCGAAATCGGATAGGCGGGACGCGTTCAGGAACATCAGGCGGGTCTATCTTTATGCATTCCGCCGCAGCAACCCGATGCTTTTTGCCCTTTCGGTTAATTTCAATCGTGCCGGAACGCAATTGTTGAATGGCTTCTTCGGTGATCGCTCCATCCAATTGAACCCAATAGGTTTTGGGCTTGTGAAACTCAGGGTTGAGAAGCCGGTGTTTAAACCGATTGTCGTTCGTGAGTAGCAACAATCCTTCACTGTCTTTGTCCAGACGTCCAACGGAGTATACATCGTTGGGGAAATCGTAGAGATCTCCGAGTACTTGATCGTTCGGTTCACCAGTAAATTGTGAAAGGTAACCGTAAGGTTTGTAGAGGGCGAAATAGTGATATTTTCCTAA
>JAURNA010000069.1 GCA_030830385.1 Crocinitomicaceae bacterium
AAAAAACAACAGGTGTTATCACCAGAAGGAGGAGAAAGGCGAATCGTTTCATGGGCTGAAAATTGTTCGGTAAAGGTAACGCTTTGATCGGTTCAGCGAGGTAAAATCAAATTGCGGGCCAAAGGTCCGATGCAGAAAATGGCATCGAGCATGGAAAGTCGCTCGTGATAGTTTTTTTCTCCGGGAAATACTTGAATGTACGGAGCTGGAATGGGAGGGAAGTTGCCACTTTTGCCAACGAGTCCGTCACGGTAGTCATTGGGTTGAGGCAGAACAAATTCAGAGGTATGATCTACAGATACTTCCAGATCGAGCCATTGAAGCATCCGGTTGAGTATGGTTCGATTGTACGAAAACAACCGATCGTCCCCGTTCAAGAGAAGCTCCTGAACTTCTGTACCGTAGTAATCGAAATAGGGTGCTGATTGATATGCACTTTTGATCGCTCGCCAATGGCGTACGCGCCAGTTTTCATCCGGAGGCAATCGAATTTCAGTAAGGGGTGTGCGGGATCCTCCCGGGCGTTTCACCGGAATGGACAAGGATAAAATACCGTTCGCTCCCAGAATTTCACATCGGCTCCTGTATGTTTGCTTGATGAAATGTTCGTGTGCTTCCAGCTGAATGGAAGGGTATTTCACCAACTCACGAAAGTAGGCGATGCTTCCGAAATAGGTCGTCGGGAAAACCGGGGTCATTACTTGATAAGCGTGAAGAATCGATTCCAACGGAATCCGGCGTAAGGACTTTTTGAAAGCCATACAAGAGACGCTTTACCGACAATATGGTCTTCCGGAACAAATCCCCAAACACGTGAATCGGCTGAATTGTAGCGATTGTCTCCCATCATCCAGTAATAATCCATCGCAAAGGTATACGTCTCTGTTTTCTTCCCATCAATGTAGATTCCGTCTTTCTTCTCTGCGAGTGTGTGCCCTTCATACGCAGTGATGATTCTGCGGTACCACGCTATGTTGTCTTTATGGATGTTGATTGTCTGGCCTTTCTCAGGGATCTGGAATTCACAGAAATCCGTATTCGTATTGTTGATGTAAGGATCCTTCGGGAACAGGGAAAGGTTATTGACATAATCGACGAATGTTGGCTCGTATCCTTCTTGATCGATGTATTGCGGAGTCAAATCACGTTCAAAATTCGCCTTTGGATATTTTTTCTTCAGCTTCTTCAGCTCGGTTTCAGTAACATTGAAGTAATAGCCCACAGCTGTGTTGCGATCGTTGTATTTGGCATAATAATCATTCCGCTCACGTTCAAGACCCATGCCTTCCAATTCCGAACCATCCGGGATAAGTCCATGAGCGTAATACTTCAAATTTTGATTTGGGAATACCGTAGCTGGCTTCCCATTTCGATAAAGTACGGATGATTTGATCTCCAGAACATCACCCGGAACACCAACGCATCGTTTGATGTAGTTTTCCCGTTTATCGACAGGACGGTAAATAACCCCGTAATGTTCAATCATCGTTTGCTCATTCTGAGAATAGGTTTGTTTTTCCTCCGCGATGAGTTTACGGGCTTTGTTCTTCCATTGTTCAAGGTTCTCAATGAACTTCTTGTGGGTATAATTATTGACCGATTCATTCAACTCCTGTCCCAATTCAGCTCTTCCCAGTTTGAGTGAATCCGGTTGCTGATTGTTTCGTGTCAGAAGCAATTTCTCGAATTTCTGTTTCGCGTCATAACGATTCTTCTGGTAATTGTTTGAGTTAAAATACAAACGAAGTGCTTCGTTGATCACAATCCCGTGATAATCATGTCCCATGAGACCGTTTGGCATTCTTGGGTCATAAACGGAAGTGTCTCCGGAAGGGTAGTTGAACACAACCACATCGTAGGGCTGTATGCTCGAAAACCCGGGTATACGTGTATATTCACCCTTTTCAATTTCAGCGTAGGATTTGATGTTTACCCAGGGCACCGTGTTGTGCACCAATGGATAAGAGAACGGAGTAACCGGCACTTTGGGCCCATATGCCAACTTGTTCACAAAGAGGAAATCCCCGACCAACAATGTTTTTTCCATGGATCCTGTCGGGATTTGGAAAGGTTCGAATACATACGTTCGAATGATGCTCGCGGCAACCAGTGCGAAGAGCAATGAATCTCCCCATTCCTTTACCTTGGTCTTTTTTCCCGGTTTTGCGCGTGTTACGGCAGCTATTGCCAGTGCAATCACATGCCCCAGGACGGGTACCGTAAGGAAAAGGACCAAATGATCGCCCCATTCACGTTCCGAAACTTCCCGACTGTTCGCCCAGTTCGTTTCCGGCAGTACGTTGTCATTGGAAGCCGCAATCTTGTGCATAATTATGTACGGGAAGAAAATCCCTTGAAATGTGTCAGCCAATGAAAAATAGCCAAACCGACGGATGTATGAAACGTTCGCCACCGACCACATCACGATGTGCACACCCGGAAAAATCAGGAGTAAACTCCAAAAGGGTTTTTTGGCCCCGATTTTAAACACAACGTAGTAATTGTAGACAGGGATGAGTGCCTCCCACGATTTATGTTCGGCTTGCCCAAAACTCCTCCACCATTGCGCCAGGTATGGATGAACGAGCAGGAATAAGTAAAAATAGAGAATGTTCATTGTCAGAATTGTATTACGTCTGCCATGGTGTAAATGCCGGTTTTACCGTGCAACCATTCCGCAGCGAGCACAGCGCCTAAGGCGAAGCCCATGCGGTTGTGTGCAGTATGTTTAATTTCCAGTGTATCTATTTCGGAGTTGTACCGAACGACGTGGGTGCCCGGAACACCCTTCTTTCGGAAGGATGTGACGCCCAGTTGATCGTTTTGTACTTCCGGTGTTTTTTCTTCCTCGTGAAGCCAGGAAGTAAGGTTTGCATTTTCCAGAAGGATGTCGTTTGCCAGAGAAACAGCCGTTCCGCTGGGCGCATCGATCTTTTGGGTGTGATGTGTTTCTGCAATGGTGCAGTCGTAGGAATCCATGTGATCTTCCATCAGACGGGCGAGGAGCTTGTTCACTGCGAAGAAAATATTGACTCCAATACTGAAGTTCGAAGCGTGTAAAAGCGCGCCATTGTTTTCTTGAACGTAGGATTTTACTTTTGGTAAATCCTCAATCCAGGCAGTTGTTCCAACCACTACGGGAGTTTGTTGGTTTACACAGTGTTTGATATGCTTAACGGCCATTTCCGGAGCAGTAAACTCGATTGCGACATCAATATTCGTGAAGTCGATATCTTCCACAGGAGTTGTGCGGGTGGATTTGGCAATAATTTCATGCCCGCGGGATACGGCGATTTTCTCAATCACTTTCCCCATTTTTCCATATCCAATTAAGCCGATTTTCATACCCGTAAGAGCGAGAGCAAAAATAGTAGTTTCAGCAGAGTGAACAAGGTATTTAACGAAATTTAAACTGAAGCCGGATACCGGGCTTTAGTCCACAGACAGCAGTAGGTTGTATGGACATACTCAGGTCTTCGGACACATCAAACGAAACAAAGTGGGCCTCCACGGCTGCATCTGCCACCTGAACAAGATAAACGGCACCCAGTCCAAGCATGGAAAAGTCTCTCCAGCGTGAAAACTGATCGTATAACGTGAGAATTCCCTGGCTGTCAAACAATTGATAGTCTTTATCGGGAAAAGCAAATCCGGGGACATAACCCGGATCATTCTGTCGAAATTCATATTCGCTTTTCAGCATTTTTCGTTCTTTCTCGTTTCGGACGAGAAAGTAAGTCGTGGCACCCAGTCCTCCAAGGATCAGAGGAACTTTCCAGAAAGCTTTTTTCTTGCCTTTTGGCATTGCAAGGTGGTTGTAGATTTGCCCGGCTCCGGGAACAATAGCAGATAGAAGCGTTGCTTTGCTGACCGAGTGCGTCGTGTCGACGGAGGTAGAATCATGTCCTGCATCGGGCGTTCCGGCCGAAGCCACGATCGGGCATAGGAGCAGTACTACTAAAAAGGAGCGCATTATTTGTTGAGCAGTTCCATAATTCGGTTGAGATCATTTTCGGAACTGAAGTTTACAACGATCTTTCCGCTGCCATTTGTTCCTTTTTTGATGTCAACTTTTGTGTTGAGACGATCTCCAAGGTGTTCTTTAAACGTGTACTCGGACGCTGTGATGACAGGCTTTCCTTTTGTGCTTCTTTCTTCTCGGGAGGCTACACGCTC
>JAURNA010000070.1 GCA_030830385.1 Crocinitomicaceae bacterium
CGATATCAACCAGGCAACGCGTTCACCACACCTGGTGATGTACCAAGACCAGCACGAATCGTTCAATCTGGACGGCAACCAAATCAAGCCGAACGATCGAACTTCATGGCCAACAACACTGATCTCTGATAAATCACGTGTTTACAAAGGAGGTTCCTGGAAAGACCGTGCATACTGGTTGGTTGCAAGTAACCGTCGTTACCTCGACGAAGACAAATCAACTGATGCAATTGGATTCCGATGCGCAATGGACAGAGTGGGTTCACCAACCGGATTCAACTACGCAAGACGTAAAGGAAAAACGAAGACGTACAATTAACGTTTACCCGAATAGTAAAGCCCCGGCACTTCGTTACCGGGGCTTTTTTGTGTCCTTCACGTTTTCAAAAACGCTCTTTTGATATTCCGCTTATTACAACCTTCATCGAAACTCATCCTTTGCTATTTTTGATGCATGGATACATTTGGACCCTTCTACTCTTCTACCGGCATATGTACGGATACACGGAAAATCGAATCCGGAAGTTTATTTGTCTGTATTCAAGGTGACAACTTTAACGGAAATACATTCTCTGAAAAAGCGCTGGAACTAGGTGCCTCACACGTAATTGTTGACGATCCCGAATACTTTACTAAGCCAGAAAAAATGACACTGGTACAAAACAGCATCGTATACCTTCAGGATCTCGCATTGCATCACAGAAGGAAATTCGACATTCCTGTTATCGGAATTACAGGCAGCAACGGCAAAACGACATCCAAAGAGCTCATCAACGCAGTGTTATCGAAGAAATATAACGTTCTCGCAACCCAAGGCAATCTCAACAATCATCTCGGAGTTCCGTTCACACTTCTCCGCATGAACGATGCGCACGAAATTGCCATCATCGAAATGGGCGCAAATCGATTCAGGGATATCGAGGAGTTGTGCGCAATCGCCGAGCCGACCCACGGCATCATTACGAACATCGGTAAAGCTCACCTGGAAGGTTTTGGAGGATTCGAAGGTGTCTTAAAAACCAAGCGAGAATTGTACGAGGCCGTGAGTGCAAACAAAGGATTACTCGTATACAACGTGGACGATCCGGTACTCGCCGAAGCACTCCCGGACGATGTCAAAACATTGTCCTACGGAACCGGCGAAGGTGACATCAGAGGCGAATTGCTCGGATTGCGACCGTTTGTTGAAATGAAATGGCATTCAGGCAGCTACGCCTCTCCTGCCCTTTCTACTCAGATGATCGGGAAGTACAACTTTTATAACTTCCTTGCCGCTGCGGCATTTGGACATTTGTTCGAAGTTCCGAATGATACAATTTCTGAGGCATTAACGGAATACAAACCTGCAAACAATCGTTCTCAGGTCGTAACAACCACTCACAATACATTAATCATGGATTGCTACAATGCCAATCCAACAAGTATGAAATCAGCACTTGAAAGTTTCGCAATGATGGATCATCCCGATAAACTAGTAATTCTCGGCGATATGAAAGAATTGGGCGAGGATACCGAAAAAGAGCATCAAAATACCATTGAGCAGTGTACAGAACTCGGTTTGAAGGGATTCACAGTAGGAACAGCTTTTCGAGCTGTAGAAAGCACAAACATGCAATTGCAAGTGGAAACAACCACAGAATTACTGGATCAACTCGAGAGTCATCCTGTTCAGGGAAAACTCATTTTATTGAAGGGTTCTCGGGGCATTGGATTGGAAGTACTTCAATCCGTCCTGTAATGATTATAAGCAAAAAACACGCGCATCGACGAGGTCTAAATACGCGTGTTTTCGTACTATTTTCTGAAAACTAGTCCTTCAGAATATTTCGGGAGATCACGATTTTCTGAACTTCTGTTGTTCCTTCGTAAATCTGTGTAATCTTCGCGTCACGCATAAAACGCTCAACGTGATATTCTTTCACGAATCCGTACCCTCCATGAATTTGAACCGCTTCAACCGTTTGCTCCATTGCCACTTTTGATGCGTACATCTTCGCCATAGCGCCGGACTGATCGTAGTTGCGTCCGCTGTCCTTATCAATTGCTGCCCGGTATACCAACATTCGTGCTGCTTCCACTTCGGTGGCCATATCGGCCAATTTGAATGCAATTGCCTGGTGCTTGGAAATTTCTTTTCCGAATGCCTTTCGCTCTTTTGAGTAAGCGATAGACAATTCCAGCGCTCCGCCAGCAATTCCCAATGCCTGAGCGGCAATACCAATTCGTCCCCCGGAAAGTACCTTCATTGCAAATTTGAATCCGAATCCATCTTCACCGATGCGGTTTTCCTTCGGAACTTTCACGTCGTTAAACAACAGTGTGTGTGTATCTGACCCTCGAATTCCCAATTTATCTTCTTTGGCACCGATCACAAACCCTTCCATGTCCTTCTCGATAATGAAAGCATTGATTCCTCTGTGACCAGCTTCGATATTCGTTTGTGCAATTACGAGGTAAACGGAAGCCGATGAACCATTTGTAATCCAGTTTTTCGTACCGTTCAACAAATAGTGATCTCCGTGATCAATCGCGGTTGTGCTCTGAGAAGTAGCATCTGATCCAGCTTCTGGCTCCGAAAGGCAAAACGCTCCAATCTTCTCCCCTTTCGCGAGGGGAACAAGGTATTTTTGCTTTTGCTCCTCAGTTCCGAACTCTTCAAGTCCCCAGCAAACAAGCGAATTGTTTACCGACATGCAAACCGATGTTGAGGCGTCTACTTTGGAAATTTCTTCCATCGCAAGTACGTAAGAAAGCGTATCCATTCCGGACCCTCCGTATTCAGGACTCACCATCATTCCCATGAATCCGAGTTCTCCCAATTGGCGAATTTCATCAGAAGGGAATTGCTGTTTGTTATCCCGATCGATCACTCCTGACCTCAATACATTTTGAGCAAAATCTCTTGCTGCTTCCTTTACCGCCAAGTGTTCCTCTGAGAGTTCAAAATTCATGGTTTTCCGTTTTAATTTTTTGTTCAATTTTCACACCGCAAATGTAACGCTTTAATTTAATTTTCTACCTTTAAAGCACATGACTTCCTATCGGTTAATTGGCCTGATGTCAGGCACCTCACTCGACGGTATTGATCTCGCCGATGTTCGGTTTGAGCGGTCAGGAAACGGTTCATGGAGTTTCGAAATACAATCTGCCGAAACGTTTTTATACCACGCTTATCTGCAACAGCAACTTGCAAACTGCACCAGACTCTCCGGAGAAGAACTCACACTGCTCAATCATCAATTGGCACTTCACTTTGCCGATGCAATCGAAGATTTTATTGAGTCGTATCAGATCCATCGATCAGAGATCAACGCGATCGCATCCCATGGTCACACGGTGTTCCATCAGCCTGAGAAGGGATTCACACTTCAAATTGGATGCGGAACCACATTGGCTCGTAAAACGGGAATTCCTGTCATCAACGATTTTCGTTCCAGAGATGTGGCCCACGGCGGTCAGGGTGCTCCGCTTGTTCCCATTGGAGACGCGTTACTTTTTGCCGAAATGGCCGAATCCTTCCTGAACATCGGTGGGATATGCAATTTGTCCGTTCCGGGTGATCGTACAGTGGCATACGATGTTTGTACTGGAAATTTGCCGATTAACCGACTCATGGATCAACACTTCAACCTGCCCTTTGACAAGGATGGTCTTGTGGCTGCTTCAGGAAAGGTGAATGTCAAATTGCTGGATGCGCTGAATAACATTCCCTATTTCAAAGAATCGGGCCCAAAATCACTGGGTGTTGAGTGGATTGCAACCGAGTTTGTCCCCATCCTTGATAAAACGGACCTTTCTGCGCCGGACAAGATTTCCACGATTGTGGAGCATACGGCTTTTCAAATTGCAAATTCCCTACTCGCCCATAACGTCAATTCTGTTCTTGTAACCGGAGGTGGAGCACGAAACCGGTATGTAATTGAACGAATTCAACACTACTTTCACGGTCGCGTTATCCTACCCGACGAGGAGCTCATTGAATGTAAAGAAGCGATTATCTTCGCTTTTCTGGGAGCACTTTATCTTGCGAATGAACCGAATTGCCTCTCGTCCGTTACCGGAGCCCATCAAGACGTTCGCGGCGGCACTTTTCACGCCCCTTGATTGTCCACATTTCATTTGTTGGTAACTCGCTTATCCCTGCACTTCGCGGGCCATTTTCAGATCAAATACTTTGCTAACTTTGCGTTCTTACAGTCATTGCTCAGACATGAAAGAACTGCTGCGAAAATTCGAAAACAAACGTCCGGAAATTGTATTTGAATGGAAGGATTCCGAAACAGAGGCGGAAGGCTGGGTTGTCATCAACTCACTCAGAGGCGGAGCCGCAGGTGGAGGCACCCGAATGCGTCAAGGCCTGGATAAACGAGAGGTGGAATCACTCGCAAAGACCATGGAAGTGAAGTTCACGGTAGCCGGTCCGCCAATAGGTGGCGCAAAATCCGGTATCAACTTCGATCCGAGTGATCCGAGAAAAGAAGGCGTTTTGCGTCGTTGGTATGCTGCTGTAACTCCCTTGTTGAAGCATTACTACGGTACAGGTGGAGATTTGAATGTTGACGAAATTCACGAAGTGATTCCGATTACCGAAGATTGCGGTGTGTGGCACCCTCAGGAGGGCGTTTTTAACGGACATTTCCAACCGCGTGATGCTCAAAAGATCAACCGAATCGGTCAATTACGCCAGGGAGTTTTGAAGGTCATCGAAGACGAAATTTATTCGCCCTCTGTCGATCGAAAGTACGTAGTGGCCGATATGATCACAGGGTATGGTGTTGCTGAGTCCGTGAAGCATTTCTACGATTTGTTCGGAGGAAACATAAACGGAAAGCGCGTTCTTGTTCAAGGATGGGGAAATGTGGGGTCAGCAGGCGCTTATTACCTTGCCCAGGAAGGAGCGAAAGTCGTTGGAATCATTGACCACCAGGGAGGATTGATCAATGAAGATGGATACTCGTTGGAAGAAATTCGGGAATTTTTCCTCACGAAAGAAGGAAATGCACTCAATGCTCCGAATATGCTTTCGTTTGACGAAGTAAACGCCAAAATCTGGGATCTGGAAGCGGAGATATTCATCCCCTGTGCGGCTTCGCGATTGATTACGAAAAATCAGGTGGACAGAATGATTGCGGCAGGGATGGAAGTAATTTCTGCCGGAGCCAATGTTCCGTTCGCAGATTCTGAAATCTTCTTCGGTCCGATTGCAGACTTTGCTGATAACTCACTGACCGTAATTCCTGATTTCATCTCAAACTGTGGAATGGCGCGTGTTTTTGCCTATCTGATGAGCAATGATCTTGATGATTTAACCGACGATGGTATCTTCCGGGATACGAGTCAAATCATCAAATCGGCACTCGAACGAATCAAAGAAAAGAATCCATCTACCAAAGGACTGGCCAAAACGGCCTTCGCACTGGCACTCGAACAACTGGTATGAATTAAATAACAACAAGAAAAACGATAAATCACTCAACTCATGGAAACTATAATTGTAATTGTTTTTATTCTCGGGTATCTGACAATCACTCTTGAGCACAGCCTTAAGATAGACAAGCTCGTACCAGCCCTTCTGATGATGGCAGCTGCATGGGCATTGGTGGCATTTGGACTGGATGGCTTCACCACCTGGTTTGACAGCCACAACGGGAAGATGGTCGAAGGGTTCAGTAGTCTACCCCTGCATGAAGCTCATGAACACGACATAGGTCACGCCATGGCATCAAAAAGTTCCTGGCTGGAAGGAACCTTATTGCATCACTTCGGTAAGACCTGTGAGATATTGATCTTTCTGGTTGGAGCCATGACCATCGTGGAAATCATCGATCACTTCAATGGCTTCGCTACCATCAAAGGATTTGTACGCACGAAAAGCAAGCGTTCTTTACTCTGGATCGTTTGTATCCTCGGATTTATTCTTTCTGCAATCATCGATAACCTTACCGCTACCATCGTCTTGATCACAATACTTCGTAAGCTCATCGCTGACAACAAATTGCGCATCTGGTACGCCAGTTTGATCATCATTGCGGCGAACGCGGGTGGAGCATGGTCTCCAATTGGAGATGTCACCACAACTATGCTGTGGATGGGCCAGAAAGTATCTACGGTTAAACTAATCCAATACCTGATCATACCATCACTTGTTTGCATGATTCTTCCAACACTGATTGCAAGCTTCCTGCCGGCATTCCAGGGAACTTTCGACCCTCCGTCAGAGAAAGAAGTCATCAGCAAAAAAGGTCCGTTTATGTTGTACCTGGGTCTTTTGATGATTGTATTTGTTCCGGTATTCAAAACGATCACACACTTACCACCCTATTTAGGCATGATGTTGTCTTTGGGAATTGTTGCTCTTACGGCTGAATTCATCAGTGCTCGTGAGTTCTCGATGGCAAATCGGGGTGGTTCTCACGAAGAAGGAGGACATGCATACAGCCCTACGTTCAAAGCACTTTCTAAAATTGAGATGCCTTCGATCCTGTTCTTCCTCGGTATTTTAATGACTGTGGCTGCGCTCGAGTCCCTTGGATTGATTTATATGTTCGGCAACAATGTTCAGCAATCCATGGATAATAATTTGTTTGTTGTACTTCTCGGAGGTGGGTCAGCCGTTATCGACAATGTTCCTCTCGTTGCCGCATCCATGGGAATGTTCGACACAAGTGTATATGCGATGGATGCAAGTTTGTGGCATTTCATTGCGTACGCAGCAGGAACGGGTGGCAGTATGCTGATCATTGGATCTGCTGCCGGTGTAGTTGCTATGGGAATGGAGCGTATCTCTTTCTTCTGGTACCTCAAAAACATCGCCTGGCTGGCACTTGTTGGTTACCTTGCGGGGTGCGGTCTTTTCCTACTGATGAATTAAGGCCCAATATTTGATTATCTTGTACGTTACATAAAATAAGTCAATACAATAATTATGCATTTCTCTCATTTACTTCAGGTTTCTACTGTCGATGGAGCTGCCACACCTTCTCCAACCGGGGCTAAAGATGTCCCCTTGTGGGATGTTGTAGCCAAAGCGACAGAGGATTGGTTTGGATTGATGATTATGATCA
>JAURNA010000071.1 GCA_030830385.1 Crocinitomicaceae bacterium
AAACGCCTCCATCCCGAACAAACTTTTATCCAGTGGTTCCAAACTCAGACCGTCATCCCAAACGTAGAATGTTTCCAGGTACCTTGATTCTTTTTGCAAGGCTCCATCCTCAAACCGGTCGGATCGGGCGCTGAATCTTTCTTCCAACAAGTCTCCATACAATGGATACGAAAGCAATAGGATAGCAGCACCGGTAAAAACCATTCTCAATATTTTCCGGATATCTGCTGTCATGCCTGCTATGATTGCCCCACCGCCAATCAAACCAAGAATCGCTATTCGTTTAATGGAAACAAGTACCAGAAAAGCGTTGGATGCGGCCAGTAAGATTGTAATACGTTTCCCTTTCTTCGATTGAAAATGAAGGGTGATGGGAACAAACAATATGGCATATGTTAGCATATTCCAATGGTCTGAAAGTTGCCCCATGTAAAAAACCTCCTCCTCATCTTCAGCTGTATACCTTGAGCTTCCGAGTCCAAAAATCGTACTGATTATTGCGTTTACTATGATAATGAGCAATACCCAATTCATCGATTTAGCGAACTCACGAATCTTTTCTTTTGTATTGATGAAATGATAACCAATCAACAAGGAGATAATGGGAATGACGATTTTCACTGTATTCAAAAGCGATGCTGGAAGGTCAGTACTTATCAATGCGATTGTGAGCGCATAAAACCCGAAGACAAGAGTCCATCCATACGGACCGTGTTTTCCGGAGTATCGAATTAACAAATGCACGAGCAACAGGATCATAAAGGCGGCCTTGATGTACGCGACACTCTTCGTTACGATCAGGAGTACATCGCAAATGAGGTTAATGGGGATGATATAGTAAAGTGCTTTTTGCAAAATCAAATGAGTTGAATTCCGGTTTTTCGTTGGACAAATGATCGGAGTAAGAGAAAAGAGATCAAAGCACTCATTGACAGGGCTATGGAGCTACCAATGAATCCCATTGTGTATGATCCCAACACACAAATTGTGACATTTGCTACGAGAATTAATACTGTTCGATAAAAGTTGGCCCGCAGCCTTTCGGTCATAATGAGTACCGATCCTCCCCAGTAAATCTGGGCAAACAGGAAGGTACCAACGAGGGCAATCAGAAATCCGCCAAACGAAGATTCAAATCCTTCCTGCATTTCTATCAATATCCTGAACAGTAAGATGAGAGCCCCCAGCTGAAGTGTCAACACAATGATATTAACACTCCTTACTTTGCGGAGTTTTTGATTCAAATCGGCGATGGTTTTGCGCTGCCAGTGATGCGATACAATAGGACTGATGTTTTGCATCACCACTCCCGGAAAGATGTACAGCGTTCGAACGAAATAGGCCACAAAGCTGTATTGGCCAGCCTCTTCTCCTGTTAAGAAATAGGCAACGATAACAACGTCTGCGTAGCGATTGACTGTCGACGTGATTTCCGAGATATAGCTGCCCAGCCCAAAATACAGGCTGGATTGAATGATGTGTATTGAGATATTGAAATTAAAATACTTACGACACAAAATGCTATTTATGACGACGAGTATTGCTTCGATGAAAAGAAATGCGAACATCAATGGCTGGATTGGGCTGTTGGCCAAATCTCCCGCCAGAAATACGACCACAAGGATTGACCAGCGAAAGACACGTTGAAGCGCATATTTTTTCTGGTCTCTTTTTCCACTGTATAAGGCAGCGAAATTTTTATTGACACAGAATAGGGGCAAAGCCAGGAACATTGAAGGCAGCGTACTTGCCAACTCATCGGATGGCAGAAGGTTTGGAAATTTCAGGATTGTGAACATGAATATTGCTGATAAGCTCGTGGAGGCAACTATGGTAATCAGAAGGTTGTTGGTAAACAATCGACCTTCATGATTGATGTCTTGCTTTTTCTCCGATATTTTTTTCAGCAAAGTGTTGTTCAGACCCAACGAGAACAGAATAGCCAGTATGAGATAAATTGCCAATGATTGATTGAACAGCCCGAGGGAATTCATATCAAATCGATATCCGATGTATACGTTGAGGGTAAAGCCAGCTCCCATCGCAACGAACTGACCGAAAATCAACCAAATGGTGTCTTTCCCGAACTTCGATTTTTTGAGTTGATGAATCTTCATGGTTTTTGGGGACTATTATCTTTTTTAAATAATTTGAAGAGTTTTAGAACGCGAACCACAAGTCGGATCATGCTTTTGTTTTTTTCGTGCTTGAATTTGCACCGGTTGAAAACGACGTGCAGCTTTCCCAACTTGGTTGAATTGCAGTATTCTTGAACACGTTTCAAATCCGTGGTTCTTAGTGCTCCTTTCTTGCATACCAACAAGGTCGTATTGGCATGTTGCGCCAACAGAAAGACTTCGGTGCTGTGTTCAATGGATCCTGTATCGAGGACAATACAATCGAAGTGTTCCCTAACATAGCTCAGCAGCTCATTCAAACGCTTATTTACCAGTAATTCATTTGGTTTGGAACACTGCTTACCGACCTGTATGAAGGAAAGCGTATCGAACTCTTCAGAGGGAGTAAGGACATCCTGAACGCTCAGCGAATGATCGACGATGTAATCGGAAACTCCACGAACTTTCGAATCTGGGTCCTGATCATGCTCGCATCCGTACAGATTCAGATCAACTACAACAACTTTATTGCCCACATCTGCCAGGGATTTCGCCAGATTTATTCCGACTAATGATTTTCCCTCCGAGGGCCTTAACGATGTTGATAAAATGACATTTCCACTGTTTTGATGATCATTGAAGTGCAGATTGTACGCTACGCGCAGTCGTCTGAAGGCATTCGAAATCGTGCTATTCGACTCACCTGAGTAGCCACCTGTATCCGAGTCATCACTATCAACTGTCCCGAATATGGGAATGCCTAAAGCTTCAAGTTGCGATACAGAGATTACCCTATCGCTGAATACCTTCTGTAAATAGATGCCTAGGGATGGTATAATAAAGCTGCCAACGAGTACTAAGACATATACGATTCGCTTGTTGGGTGAAATGGGAGAGGGGTTACTGAATGCCCCGTCGATTACCCGGCAATTTGCAATGGTCGATGCGAGTATCATTTTATTTTCTTCCTTCTTTTTCAAGAGGAATACATAAATGGATTCAATGATTTGCTTGTGCCGATCAATACTTCTCACCTCTCGTTCATGTGTGGGGAGCGATTTGCTTTTCTGCGCACACATAGCGAATTCATCTTTTAGCTCCTCCAGTCGTAATTGTTCTGATAATTTGAGACTGTTCATACTTTCCTGAAGATTGAATTTATTGACTGTCAATTCTTTCTCCATATTCAATACCTTCGGGTTCATCGACCCCGTTGTTCTCTTAAGTTCTATGTAGCTGTTGTACAGTGAGTTGTATGCGATTATTGACTTCGCGAGAGGTGTATTTGCAATGCCCAGATTCATGGGGATCAGCTTATTATCGTTTTCATTGATGTACTCCTGGACGTAGTCAACCACTGCTAATTTGACCTCTGCATCAACGATTTTTTTGTCGAGGTCGTTTCGTTTGAGCAGAATGCTTGAATACGAAATTTCAATATCCATAACATCATTTTTTGTTTTCAGTATTTCACCGCTGTTTTCAATCGTGGTAAGTTCCTTTTCAATGAGGTCAAGTCGTTCTGTGATAAATTGGTTCGTAGCCTCAGCTATTTTGCTTTTTTCGCGTATACTTTCGAACTGATACACTTCAATCAGCGTATTGATTATATCGGCATTTTTATCGGGTGTGGGGCCTTTCATGGAAATTGTGAGAATCCCCACATCGAACTTGTCGTCATTTAACACCAGTTCTTTCTGGAGCCAGGAGACCACTTTTTCAACGGGCTGAATAACAACGCGATAATGATA
>JAURNA010000072.1 GCA_030830385.1 Crocinitomicaceae bacterium
ACCACGGTGCCGAACGTGTCCTATCAAGCCTATTTGAAGCGAGACCCGGAAAGCGCGATCATCGTTAACAACCCATCCGAACTGCCCGATCCGGCAGCCATGGAATTCATCGAAGAACCGTACATCCGTGCTCAGGTAATTACGAAATCCGACTATGTTGGTCAAATTATGACCCTATGCATTGAAAAACGAGGTGAATTGACCAATCAGGTATACCTGACACAGGATCGAGTGGAGATCACCTTCGAAATGCCAATGGGTGAAATCGTGTTTGATTTCTACGATCGTTTGAAGACGGTTTCTCGCGGTTATGCGTCATTTGACTACCACCCGATTGGATATAAAAAATCGGATTTGATCAAAATGGATTTGCTCCTAAACGGTGAGCAGGTGGATGCATTGTCTGCGCTCGTTCACCGAAGTAATGCCTTTGATTTGGGGAAGAAAATTTGTCTGAAACTAAAAGAACTCATCCCGCGTCAGCAGTTTGAAATTCCCATTCAAGCGGCTATTGGAGCCAAAATCATTGCTCGTGAAACCATCAAAGCCCTGCGAAAAGACGTCACGGCGAAGTGTTATGGGGGTGATATCACACGTAAACGAAAGCTTCTGGAAAAGCAAAAAGCGGGTAAAAAACGTATGCGTCAGGTAGGTAAAGTGGAAATTCCCCAGGAAGCCTTCCTCGCAGTACTGAAACTCAACGATTAGTATCGAAGAAAAAATAAGGGCGTTTCCACCCTTATTCCTTATGCGTTGGTCGCCTAGTTGATCTTGCTGCTCAACTCATTGTTCAAACCACTCCACTCGACAAGATGCAGTTTGACGGTTCCAACAGGTATTTTTGCTTTTACCAGCACTGGAATCTTATTCTTGTCAGCCGTTACCCAGAATTGAACGTCGTCTTCTTTCTTAAAATAACGTCCGGTTTGAACAACGGGAACAAATTTATGACACGTAAATTTTCCTTTCCGGATTCTAATCTCTTCGTCGCCTACATACTTGATCTTTAATTTGTACACTTCATCGTCCATGAAACAATCAAATGAAAAGACCTTCCCTTTCTTCATGCCCTTAAAATTGAGCGTTCGTGCTTTGTAAAAGGATGAAATCATATCCTGACATCCCATCTTTATAGCAAAGTCCTTCTTTCCATTATTGACCTTACTGTAATTTTGCTTGAACGTGTAGTACTGATTGATTTTGTATCCACCTTCGTCTACATCGCGCTTAAAATACCAGGGCATGATTGATTTCTGATCAATGTAGCTTTGATATAGATCATTCACTTTGTAGAAAGCGTTGAAACCTCCAAGGGTCCGACCCGTTGCTTCCACGTGATGAAGAGCCCGATCCCCTCCTTTTTTACTCGTAGATTTCACCTCCAGCACTGCTTCTCCTGCGTCCATAAATCCATACGTTATGCGATAGCGCAAACGCTCTCCCTGTTTAAATGCAGTATTTGAGACCGATGGGTACGTAACCCCGGAAGAGCTGGTCATTCCCAGCGCTATGGCGACTAACCCGATTGCAAACAGATATTTTTTCATGAGTTCAGCTTTATTTTTTAGAGAGTACAAAGCACGTGCCAAAAAAGCAATTGCTTTGGTATCAGTATACAATATAAACGAAAAAACCCTGACGTTCTTGTGGAATCCAGGGTTCAGTACTTTTAGCAGAAGCGATCTATTGGGGTTCTGCGACCACAAAGCGACGCACAATTCGGTTGTCCTCGCTATCAATTACATCAAGGTAGTACACGCCGTACTCCAGGCGGCCTGACACATTGAGTTCAATCTCTTCCGATGTAGTGATGTCACTGAAGATCAATTTCCCTTTGCTATCGACAATGCTTAGGTCAATCTCGCCTTTCCAATCACCTGTGAAACGCACGGTGAACAATCCGGAATTCGGATTGGGATGCAAATCAAGGAATACATTCAATCCATCTACATCCGGAATTCCAACTGTTGATCCAACGAAAACTGTAAGTGAGTCCTGACACCCATTGGTATCTGTAACAACCACACTGTAGGTTCCACTTATGAGATTGAATAGGTCCTGTGTTGTTTCACCATTGCTCCAATCGTAGGTGTATCCGGGTGTCCCTCCGGTAACGGATAAGTCAATGCTTCCATCATTGCCGAATGTTTCGTCCGTAACATTTGCGCTCAGGTTCATGGGTAGTGGACTTGGGATGAATACATCATCTGTTGCAGTACATCCGACGGAATCCGTAACCGTAACGGTGTGGTCTCCTCCACTGAGTGCTGTCGCCAATGAACCCGTTTCTCCATTCGTCCATTGGTACGTATACATTCCAGCTCCTCCTGTAGCAACAGCCTGTGCCGTTCCAGTGGAGTTGTTCCAACAAAGTGATCCTGTCGAATCGACTACCGTTACATCCAGATCAGAAGTAACCGTGACCACAAACGAGCACGTCGCTGTATTTCCTCCGTCATCCGTTGTTGTGTACGTTACTGTCGTTGATCCAATCGGAAAGTTGTCGCCGGAGTCATGTGTTGAAGTTGTGGTAACTGAGCAGTTGTCATTCACGGTTGGTGGCGTCCATGTAACGTCTGCCGAACAACCTGCTGCATTTGCTATAATGTTGATGTCAGAAGGGCACATTGCAAATACCGGAGTTGTTGTATCCATTACGGTCACAGTAGATGTACATGCATTTGCATTTCCGTTTACATCCGTAACGGTCAGGGTTACTGTGTTGGCCCCGATGTTGGCACACGCAAATGAACTCACGTCGATCAATGTGGATGCTACACTGCAATTGTCTGTTGAACCATTGTCAATGTCTGCCGCCGTGATTGTTGCATTTCCTGATCCATCGAGATAGACGGTCATGTTCTGACAAGACGCCACCGGGCTTACCGTATCGACAACGGTTACTGTAGATGTGCATGAAGACGTATTTCCGCTTACATCTGTAACGGTCAGGGTTACTGTGTTGGCTCCGATGTTGGCACACGTAAATGAACTCACGTCGATCGATGTGGATGCTACACTACAATTATCAGATGAGCCCGCGTCGACATCACCTGCAGTAATGGTTGCATTACCAGACCCGTCGAGGTAAACGGTCATGTTCTGGCATGATGCCGTTGGCGTTACACTGTCGATTACCGTTACCGTCGAAGTACAGGTCGATGTATTACCACTTCCGTCTATAACGGTCAAAGTTACTGTATTCGCGCCTGTCGTGGCACACGAAAACGACGTTTGACTTGCGGTCAATGATACTGAACCGCAATTGTCTGTTGATCCATTGTCTACGTCTCCGGGTGTAATGTTCGCATTGCCGGATCCATCCAGATATACCGTGAGGTTTTGGCAGACTGCCGTAGGCGTAACGCTATCGATAACTGTTACCGTTGAAGTACAGGCATCCGTATTTCCACTTCCGTCCGTTGCAGTTAGCGTAACGGAGACCGTTCCAACATCAGCACACGTAAAAGAGGTTTGACTGGCGGTAAGTGTCACGGTACCACAATTATCTGTTGATCCGTTGTCTAAATCCGCTGCAAAAATGGAGGCATTTCCTGTTCCGTCGAGGTATAATGTTAGATTTTGACACACAGCCGTTGGTGAAACCGTATCCACGACCTGAACTGCAGATATACATTGATCCGTGTTTCCAGCATCATCTGTAACCGTTAAGGTGGATGTCGTAAAACCAAGATCGGCGCATGTGTATGTGGTTGGTGACGCTGATAAATATACAGTTCCCCAGTTATCCGTGGATCCATTGTCGATGTCGGCAGCCGTGTGGCTTGCATTTCCTGAACCGTCGAGATAAACGGTAATGTTCTGGCAATTTGCATTTGGAGGCGTCGTATCCTGAACCCGGAAGTAATTTCGATAGACACCGTAAAAATCATTATCGGGCAATGAATGTCCGGTTGATCGGTCTCCTCCCTGCCAAACGACAACCAGGTCCGTGGCGTCTGTGGCCTGAGCTACCGAAGAGAATTGCTGATATTCGGTGGTCGTTGAGTTTATGAGACGATCTGCATCTGTAAGCGTACCGTCACTTTTCATGTGACGGGCGTACACCCCAGTACGGTCGCCATCGTTTGAATCATCGGTCCACGAGAAAATTACTTTTCCTTCACGGGTTCTGGTCATGGAAGAATGACCTTGAGCTCCAGCCGTCGTTGTTGCCACTTGAGTTTCCAAGCCAAGTGTAGCTCCCGTGTTATCGTAGCGCTGCGCGTAGATTCCGAAATGGTCTCCATCCTGACCGAATGAAGACCAGGAAATCACGAAATTGCCGAGTGAATCCGTAACTACAGCAGGCTCTTCCTGGTTTCCACTTGTGGTGGTATTGACCAACATTGAACCCGTAATTAGCGTGTGCGAAGCATCGTAGACAGAGGCATATACCCCTTCTCCGTCTCCATCGGTTCCTTCTTCCTGCCATGTATAGACATACATGTTTTGTTCTGAAACTCCAACATCCGGGTGATTAATGTGTGTGCCTGCGGTTTCGGCGATTGTTTGAACAGCAGCCAGGTTTACTCCGGACCCATTGAAGTATCGTCCATCGATCCGGAATTCCTGATCACTGACTTCGTGCGACCAGGTTGCCACAAACAGATCATTCCCCCCGTCCACTTTTGGGTGCATTTGATCACCGGCAGTTGTTGAGTTCAACCGAGAGGCGGTTGTAATTGCCGTACCGTCGACGTCGTACAATCTTCGGTAACAATCCCACCCCTGTGCATTGTAATTTTCACTACTCTGCCAAACCACGGTGAAGTATCCTACCGTCGGTTCCCATGCTACATCCGGGAAGCGCTGGTCTCCAGTTATTGTTGAATTGATTTGATAGGGTGCAACCCGCACGGTGTGGTCCGCATTGTAGATTTGGGCATAGATTCCATATCCATCGCCGTCCTGACCGTCGCTTTCCCAAACGACCATGTAGTTTCCGGCAGAATCCATTGCCACAGCGGGATTCTGCTGTGCATTCGCCGTTGTGGTATTCACAAGATCATCTGTTGTGGACGTGATGATCTGGGCATGCCCATACAGACAGCTAACTACAGCCGCCAGTCCGAGTAAATATCGTGTTGATGTAGCGCGCATCATATCAGAAGCGATTAACTGGTTATCGTTGATCTTCCGTCGATGCCTCGATAGATGATTCTGTTTCTACTTTGTTTTCGACGTTCGTGACTTTCTGTTCTAATTCGGCCATGCGCCGTTCATATCCGTTCAATGCGTCTTCGTATCGCTTCAAAAGTGCCTCTTGTTGTTCGATGGTTTCTTTTTGTACAGCAATTTGATCCGCCTGCTCCGCGACTTTCTCATCCAACTCTTGCATGGCCTTCACCATTGGAACCACAAATTCCGCGTACCGAAGTCCGAACATGTCGTACTCGTTCTCCGGAACTTTTACTCCCGAAAAATCATATCCAAGCTCCTCCGACACGTCGAAGACCTCCTGGGCGATGAATCCCGAATAGACTACGTCTTTCTTCTCCGAAAAATCCAAATCGTCCTGACAACTGAATTCACTTAGTTTTTCCAAGTCAAAATTGTAGGTGACCGGCCTGAGCCCTCTTATGAAGTCAAGACCCGGAACATTCTCCGAGACATTGGTTTTGAACCTGCCATCTGAGGTGGCTGTCCAGTTGACAGGACCGCCTATACTCGTGGTGGAACTATTTCCAATATACACTTCATTGTTGTTGGAAACCGTGGTTCCATGACCAATGGCTATTGAGTTTGAACCCGAAACAGATGTTCCGAAACCGAGCCCGATGGACCTGGTTCCACTCATGGATGACAAACTGCCTATGACTACGCTCGAATCGGACGATAATGCTGTTGTATATCCCATTCCTATCGAGCTCTGAGCCGCGTCCGCTACGGCACTTCGGCCGAGTAATATGTTATTGTCGGAATTATTCTGTACAATCGCTGACCGGCCTATGTAAATATTGTTTCCATTAACTGTCGATAACCCATCGTACGCATTGTATCCGATCCCTATGTTGTATTCGCTACGAACATCTACTTGTGAACCAATACCCACTGCTCCGGTCCCGCGTGCATCCACAAGAAACCCGAGAGCAACAATATCATTGTTGTTGATGTAGGCATCATATCCCATGAAGGTATTGTTCGATCGATTCGTATTACCGAAATCGGCACGAGCCCCCATCCCCACGTTATAGTCTCCCTGACGGTTTGTATAACCTGCATAGGAACCAACGTATGTATTTTCCATACCATCTGAATAATTGTTGGTTCGGCCGTTGTCATAACCAGCATAGTTTCCAATGAACGTGCAGTGGCTCGCGTGTTCAGAACCAGCCCCAGTACCGTGTCCAATCATGGTGTTACCTACACCATCACTGTTGTCGATTCCTGCCGAGTCACCAACCGCAGTATTCCAGAAACCATCGCGGTTATCGTATCCAGCCTCGTTTCCAACAAAAGTGTTTCGATAACCAGTCGTGTTTGTTCGGCCGGCGTTATTTCCAAGGAAGGTATTATCACTTGCCGTTGTGTTGTTGTACCCTGCATCCTCTCCGAGGAAGACGCAATCAGACCCGGTTGTGTGGTAACGACCAGATTCCTCGCCGATAAACACGTTGTCCGCCCCTGTCGTGAGACTCTCACCAGCTTGTGTTCCGATGATTACCATATCTGTTCCCGTCATATTAACAGCTGCACGCGTACCTATCACTGTGTTGTCTACACCCGTAGTCAGCGAGTATCCTGCATCGGCTCCGATGAAGATATTATCCCAGGAGTTGGTTGCGTTATACCCCGCCCGGTATCCAAGGAATGTATTGTACGAGCCCGTTGAATTTATGTATCCGGCAGAATCACCGATGTAGGTATCATAATCTCCGGTGGTGTTTCCGTTACCGGCACCCGCTCCTAAAAATTCATTTCCTGTCTGTGCCATGGAGTTGGAAGCCAGACAAACAGCAGTAGCTGCCAAAAGACATCTGTAGATCGTTTTCATCATAATTCGTATAGGTTTGAAGAGACTCGCTTATCAGGAAAATTCTACCCGAATCTACTCAAAGATAGCAAATAATACTTCAAACTCCATATACGGTACGTTGTAAGGTATACCGTTTGACTTATTCTGATCCCCAATGAAAACCTAAAAAGCCTCTCAAAATCGAAAGGCTTTTCTAAAACGAAAAAGAAATTTATTTATCCGCTTAATGATGTTTCAAATTACGGCTGGCCGAAGTTCGCAAAGCCAACATTAACTGTCCCCAGGTTTACAGTACCATTCGTTCCATTAAAGAATATAACATTAACCTGACCGGCTTGTCTTACATATGCAGTCATTGTTAGCCCTTGTAAATCCGAGTCTATTGTAGCCAATATGATGTCTCCGGGATTTACACCCGCTGCCGGGAAATTTCTTTCTACCTGATTCCCTGATATAATATTTGGTACAGCCACAGAACCAGAACCGGTATTGGGTCCTCCACTTTGGTCTACGGCAGAGATTTCTACCGTTTTAGTAACAGGATCAACATTAATCGAAGTCCTTGGACCAGCAACTAATTTAAATACTTCAGTGGTTCCATTTGAGTTTGAAAAAACCATTACACTATCAGTGATCGCAAGTGTATCTAAAGCTCCCGTTCCATTTCCTATTAAAATATCACCGGAATTCACAGATGATCTTCCGGTACCTCCATTCGAAACAGGTAAAACATTTACCACTTTGGTTGTTAAGTCAATTGTTCCGTTTGCAATGTCTTCATTCAAGATCGTTCCATCTAATATCTCTGAAGTTGTTACCGCACCCGTTGCAATGTCCTCCGCCAAAATGGTCTCGTCCAAAATCTCTGATGTTTCAACGGCTCCCGTTGCAATATCTTCTGCAAGAATCGTCTCGTCCAATATTTCTGAAGTCTCTACCGCACCCGTTGCGATGTCCTCCGCCAAAATGGTCTCGTCCAAAATCTCTGATGTTTCAACGGCTCCCGTTGCAATATCTTCTGCAAGAATCGTCTCGTCCAATATTTCTGATGTCTCTACCGCACCCGTTGCGATGTCCTCCGCCAAAATAGTCTCGTCCAAAATCTCTGATGTTTCAACGGCTCCCGTTGCAATATCTTCTGCAAGAATCGTCTCGTCCAATATTTCTGAAGTCTGAACAGCACTTGTATCAATATCTTCTGGCTGAATGGTTTCATCAACTATCTTAGCTGAGGTAATGGAGTTATCAGCTATGTCATCTGTATAGAATGAAAATGGTACAGCCATTAACTTTTGGTTACTAACCATTTTGTAATCTCCATCGTTGTGAATAGAAATCTCAACCATTAACCACTGATCTCCGTTAATCCACGGAATATTTAATAACACGTCATAACTACCTTCTTCTGTTAATGTACCATGACCTATTACCAGAGAGAATAATCCGTATTTATCGGTATTCGTTTCATGTTCTTCTTGGTAATAAATTGTTCCATTATCATCTGCGGTAATCGTAAATCGAACTCCTATTGTTTTTTCATAAAGAGGTTTTCCCTCAATATCAGTCCCTACTATCTCTTTGCCTTCATGGTCTACAGCTACGGCCTGATAGTTAATCCCCTCCAGGTTAGCTATCTGTTGAGCAGATAAATTCCCTGAAACAAAAAAGACAATTAGTATTAAAACGATATTTTTCATTGTATACGTATTTTTAAAATTGTTATTGAATTGCAAAAGCTAACCCTAACGTTGCTCCCATTAATTTATTCGAAGATTTTTGAGATTCGTCTGTTTCCAGATTAGCCAATCCCATCATATAATTTACGTCTAAATATGCGGAGATATAATCTGAAATTGTGTACCGTACACCCGGGCTAATAAAAACACCAAAATCACCTTTGTTGAGCATTCCTGTATTCAGTATATCGAAATCTTCATTATTTAACCGTTGGTTAGCTTTTAACATCTTTCCATAATAACCTTCAAAAGCGATTCCTGCACTCAACTTCCCCAGTGAATAATGGTACCCGGCAAACAATCTCGTATCAAAATAATTTATGTCCCAAGTGTAGTTTGTATTGTCAAATACATATGTTGCTCCGGCTTTTCTCATTCCTAATTTTGCTCCAAAAGAAATTCCCATCTCCAAATCGTACCGGTATCCCAGAGCATAACTTCCGGAGTAATTTGGCTTGTAGCCTTTATCCACTACTCCATCGCTATCTGCAAATTTGAAGTTGGTAACATTTTGCGAAGCTTGTATTAAAATATTTGATTGATTCTGAGCTTTTACAGCACTGTTTAATAGTAAAATCCCAAAACCAAGTAAACTCAATTTTATTACTTTTTTCATTTTTTTTATTTAGTAATTAATAATTTAGCTGTGTAATAATTCTTGTCTGAATCCTCTAATCGTAAAACATATGCTCCACTGTTCCAATCTGAACAGTTTAGCTGATAGCCTTGTAATGTTTCTACATTATCAGAGAAGATTAATTTACCCGCATGATCATAAGCATGAATGGTCAGATCATTTAAGTCTTCATCCGTTTTGAACCGAACATTTTCAATGGCGGGATTCGGGTAAACGTTAATTTGAACCGGAATAGTGGATTCTACAAACTGTATTCGGAAGGTTAATGGTTGAATGAACCCTTCTCGAATTTCTGTTTTATCATTCGATTTAACGGTAGACATGTAGGGTTGTCCCACATATTCTTGAAAATGTAAGGATTCAACGTTAGATTCAGATCCAAAGGAGCCAATAGTTTGACGTTTTATTTCTTG
>JAURNA010000005.1 GCA_030830385.1 Crocinitomicaceae bacterium
ATCGATATTTTTCAAATTGTGCTGGCGTGCACCACGAATGGACAGTACGTTTTTCGATTTTCTTCGCTTTGAAGGGACTTCGATGCGCCGTTTGCCGGTAAGGTATTCGGCTGTAAGGCTTTCTGATGCTCTCACAAGGCCTTTGTGATTGCCCTGAAAGACAACCGTTCCACCATGAACACCCGCCATGGGTCCAATGTCAATGATTTCATCGGCAGCCCGCATGATGTCTTCCTCGTGTTCAACTACAATGACTGTATTGCCAAGGTCTCTCAAAGCATACAATACACGGATAAGACGTTCAGTATCTTTCGGATGCAGACCGATCGAGGGTTCGTCGAGAATGTACATTGATCCTACCAGGCTGCTTCCAAGCGAAGTCGCTAAGTTAATCCGTTGTGATTCTCCTCCGGAAAGTGAATTGGAAGCACGATTTAATGTCAAATATCCGAGTCCAACATCCGATAGAAATTGCAATCGTTGCGTAATTTCAGGGAGGATTCGTTGAACGATTTGGGTATCTATCTTGTTGGTGTCAAGGGATTGAAAAAACGCAAGACAATCCGAAACTGGCATCCGTACAAGGTCAATGATGGTCTTGTCTTCTATCTGCACGTAATTCGCATCTTTTCGAATGCGTGTACCGCTGCAATCCGGGCAAAAGGTCTTTCCGCGATACCGCGAAAGCAGCACCCGATATTGGATTTTGTACGTTTTGCTTTCTACCATTTTGAAGAAAGCGTTGATTCCTTTTACACCCTTTCTTCCATTCCAGAGAAGATTGAGTTGATCGTCCGTCAATTCTGCCACGGGCCGGTGAATTGGGAAGCCAAGATCGCTCGTTTGATCAATGAAATGCAAGAGGTATTTTCCCATTTTTTCTCCCTTCCAGGGCAGAACAGCACCTTCGTATACACTCAGATCACGGTTGGGAATCACCAGGTTTGGGTCAATTCCGATGACCTGTCCGAAGCCTTCGCAGGTTTTGCATGCTCCGTACGGATTGTTGAACGTGAAAAAGTGCTCGGTTGGCTCTTCGAATTCTATCCCGTCAAGCTCAAAGCGATTGGAGAACCGGCTTGACGTACCGGATTTCATTTCGACTATTTCGCATTCACCGCTTCCCTCAGCAAAAGCGAGTGCGATCGAATCCCCGTAGCGCGAAATGGAATCTTCATCGGAGAAATCGATACTGATACGGTCGATCACGAGTTTCGCATTTTCTATTTGCCGGGGTAAATCGCCACTCAAATCTTCGAGGAGCAAAAAATCGCCATCTAGAAACAATCGAACGTATCCTTGTTGTTTTAAAATATCAATTTGTCGTTCAGGACCGTATCTTTCCCAGCCCGGAAGTGGTGCAAGAACCAGACAGCGCTCTTTAGAATCGATGGTACGAAGGAAATCGACAACGTCGGCAACGGTGTGTTTTTTGACTTCATTCCCCGAAACAGGAGAGTAGGTTTTGCCTATACGGGCAAACAAAATTTTGAGGTAGTCGTAAATTTCGGTGCTCGTTCCAACGGTGGACCTCGGGTTGTTTGAGATCACTTTTTGCTCGATTGCAATCGCCGGAGCAATGCCTTTAATATAATCGGCTTCCGGTTTGTCGAGTTTCCCGAGAAACTGACGAGCGTATGAAGAAAGACTTTCAATATACCGCCGCTGTCCTTCCGCATAGAGCGTATCGAATGCAAGGGAAGATTTGCCCGATCCGGAAAGTCCCGTAATCACCGTAAACTTGCGATGCGGGATGCGAATATCCAGGTTCTTCAGGTTGTGCACCCGGGCTCCTTTTATCTCAATAAACCGCTCTTTCAAACCGAATTTCTTTTGAACCGATAAAAATAACAAATCGCCTACGCCCAAAGGAATTAAAATGGCATAGTTTTTGTTTTTTTTCAAAAAACATTCGGTCTAAATTTGCAATTTCAAGAGAAATCGGTACTTTAGCATTTCATACCATCATAAAAAGCGGCCTATAAGTCATAATTCTACTCTTTAAAGTTTATTGGAAAGTTAGACGAGTAAAGGTGAAATTATGGATATGGAACATTTCGATGACCGCGGGTTAATCAGTGCGTATTTACAAGGAAACGAAAAAGCTTTTGAGGTGCTTCTGCTGCGCCACAAGGACAAAGTTTACCGTTTTATCTATATGAAGGTGAGAGATATCGCTCTTACAGAAGATATTTTTCAGGATACTTTCATTAAGGTGGTAAATACACTCAAAAGTGGCTCGTACAATGAAGAAGGAAAGTTTTTGCCGTGGTCGATGCGCATTGCGCACAACCTCATCATCGATCATTTCCGTAAAAAGAACAAGGTACGAATGGTTTCCGAGTCTTCGTCTCAACGAGAGGACTTCAATATTTTCCATACACTGGAATTGGATGAAGAAAATGTTCAGGAAGAAATAACACGCATTGAGCTCGAACAGCAAATGGTTGATTTGATCGACTATCTGCCAGAATCGCAGCGCGATATTCTAAAGAAGCGAATCTTTAAGGAAATGTCGTTTAAGGACATTGCTGAAGAAGAAGAGATTAGTATCAATACAGCCTTGGGACGCATGCGTTATGCCCTCATCAATCTTCGGAAATTGATTGAAAAACACAACCTTGTGACCCATTATTAGTTTGTTTTCTGGATAAATAAATCAAGCTGTAAGGGAGCAATTTAAATTGCTCCTTTTTCATTTTCCGTTGCCGGGTTGAAGCGACCCAATAGAAAGCAAGACTTGTTGTTTTACACGTATCCGCCCTCGCGTGCAACATGAAAGAATCGTATGGTCAATAGTCGAGATGTCTCTCTTTTTTCTCAGGATAGATATCATCTATTGTTACCAGAATTCCCGTTTCTTCGACGTTGCCAAATTCAGGATTGACAGCGGTTCCGAAGGTTTTCATAGAAGGAGAGAGATTCATGTAAATGTTCACCAAAGGAGGGATGAACTCGCCACGTGCGCGGGCAAAGGAATTGAGTACTTTGAAACCATCTTTGAAATCCAAGCCGGAAAGTTGTTGATCAAATTCCTCACAATTGTAATTCTGCCGGAGCGGAAGGAAAGGCTTCATGAGTTGCTCGTTGTCCGGAAAGTAGTGGTGCATGAAATGCAAAAGGAAGTCCCGGGCCTCCGTGTTGTAAGTTGGGTACATCGTTACTTTTCCAAAGAAGTATCTGATTTCCG